>JANMLD010000228.1:0-47625 GCA_031372345.1 Pirellula sp. | reverse complement strand
TCGGGACGCAGAGAATCATGGTCGATTTTAAAAAATCGGTCGATGACCCGCTACCGCTACGCAAAAACCGCCCCGACTACAAAACAATTGCCTCAAATGCTACCATTCAAACAACTGGCCCGGCTAAAGATCGAGGCCCATAATCCAACTAAATCAATCAATCGACATTCCCGACGGAATGGAAGTAGACGTTGTGATCAAGCGTCCCGTATTGGACGCGAGCGAGCGAACTAAGAAGCTACTCTCGCTGTTTGGAGCATGCAAAGATGACGCTGCCGAACTGGATCAGTACATTGCGTGGAACGATCAACAACGAAAACAAGACCGCCCCGGGATCCAGTGATGAACTTTTTGATCGATACCAACATTTGTTCTGCCTATATCAAAGGTCATCGAGAGGTATGGAACAAATTATTGCAACATTCAGGCGGGATCGCAATCTCTGCGGTGACGGCGGGTGAACGATGGGCATGGGTGTCAAGAAAGCAAGCGACAGATAAATCGCGTGTGGTCGTTACCGAGTTCATCGAGTCAATAGACGTGCTAGAAGTCGACTTGACCGTTGCCCTGTGTTTCGGGAAGTTGCGAGGCGAGTTACTCGACATGGGCATTGCGATTCCGAACCTGGATGGGCTGATTGTCGCGACGGCGCTGATTTACGATCTAACGCTGGCCACAAACAACACTGCTGATTTAAAGAATGTTCCTGACCTGCGGTTGCAAGATTGGACGGCAGGCTAACTGATGTGCTCGAAGCCAATAACCTACCATAGAAATGCAGAGCGGATGAACGGTTTCGTGACGCTGGACTTGACGCCAATAGAGATGGGAATCTCGCGAATCGACGCGTCATTGACGTTGACCGATATTGAATCGCCGGACCTTTTGGAATTCAAGCTCGTTTCGTCGCATCCTGCAATAAATCGATATTTCTTTGAGGATTTGCCGCTGACATCGGTAATTGCGAATGAACGGGTAGTTGTTGAATTAGACGATGGCAGAACCGTGGCGGCAAACATTGCTTTTGTCGCCAATCGTTCACGGAATTCTCATAGGCTAAAGCTTCTCCTCTATTTGACGGGTGTCGAAGTAAGGCGAAGCGATTGTGGAGCACCAACGTATTGGCAGTTCTCGCTCGCGAATGTCCAATTGAAACACCAAGACTTTGGGAATGCTGAAACGATCCCTGAACCCGTCCTAAAAGATCTTGAGCTGAATGGACTGCCACTCACGAACTTGCAAGCAATTCGTTTTTTTTTGGAAAACCGCATCTGGCAATTGGTGGATTTCCTTCAAGGCGATTGGCCGCCTGAGTATCAACGCATTTACATTCCAATTAACTCGGCGGTGCTGGTTACCGAAGTTGGCTCTAACGACGATCTCCAGGATCTTCAAAGATGTGCAACTTGCCTATGCCTGCTTTTGTCATTTGCGCTTGGACGCGACATCAAGTGGACGGCGCTGCGTCAGATTGATGAAGAAGGGCTTGCAATCATCGAAGTCCAGCAAAAAGCGGGTATTCGCGCATTTAAAGAAAAGTGTTTTCGCTTGATTGACGAGTCGGGCTGCAACAACTTAGGGAATTTTCTCGAAGTTGCATTTCAAATCTTTTCTTCCGAGCAACATTGGTGGCATGTCACAATCGACCTTCTGGTCGACGCAAGATGTGCCCGAGAACTAGAAGCCAAGTGTGCGATCCTGAATATTCTTCTCGAGCGAATTGCGGATCATGAGCTTGAGCCGTGTGGTTTCGAGATCCATCAGGATTTTGAAAGCAAGGTCAATGAAGATGAATTCAAAAAAGATCTCGATCAGTGCTTAGGCAAGCTTCCAGGCTGGACGGAGGATCGCAGCAATCAACTTGCGCAAACCCTCAAAGAATGGAACAAACGGCCGTCGCTAGCAGCCAAAGTCAAACGTGTCTGCAGCAAACTAGGATTACATGAGCCCAAGGGAAAGCGTATTCGATTCCGTAACGATCTTTTGCATCGCGGCGAGTTTGATTCGTCGCTAAAGAGGTTTGAAGATCAATTGGAGTACCTGGATGAGGTCGATGCGATTGTTTGTCTTTTGTTAATTCGAATGCTCAAGTTCGAGGGTTACGTTTACCACAAGGCTTTAGGAGTGTCTCAAGCGGTGACAGTGGCTGAGGCAGTCGCACTCCTCAATCAACCCGAACCCGCCGCTGAAGGAGGTAAAGCGAATGATTGCTGAAGTAACCCATGAACAACGTGAATTGCTACGGTACTACGTGAATGAAGTTCGAAATGCGGACTTTACAAGGTTCTCAGCCTTGTTGCTCCGACTATGGAATCACCTCATCTCCAAAGAACCATATGCGAGCCTTCTGAAGTCTGTCGCAAGTCACCCGCAATCAGAGGAAATGGCAGATCGGATTCTGTCCGGCCATGCATGCAATGCACCGACGTATGAACAAGACGCAGCCGTAGCGTATTGGGTCATGAAGAAAACTCCGCGTCAAAAAGAGCTTTTGGACTTGCGAGGCTTTCAAAACGCCTATGCGAAACGCTCCGACGGCAATCTACTCGCGGACAAATACAAGGAGATCATTGTCTATCCGCTATTGAAATATGTCGATTCGCAACTTGCGGTGAAGGGAAATGTGCTTGCAAGTCTCGTCCGCTACAAACACAAATGCGAATGGTTTAGGCGGGAAGATCTGCATGAGATCTACGCGACGGAAAAGGGACGTGCATCACAGATTGGTAAGAATAGTCGCGCCGAGAATCATCTCTCCAAGCATCTTTACGAGTTTCTCTTCGATCAAGGCCTTCAATTCTCGATCGAACCACAATCAGTAAGCGGTGAGGCGGACTTTGTGAATTGTCTCGACAAAAAAGACCCGCTCGTTGCGGATGTCAAGATATTCGATCCGCTAGCCGGCAAGAACAAAGCGTACGTCATCAGCGGTTTCCATCAGGTCTATCAATACACGCTCGACTATAACGTGCCCTCTGGATACATGGTTATCTTCAAGACATGTGAAGAAGGATTAGCGATCACGTCCGGCAAGCAAGAGCAGTCATCGCAGTTTGTAACTTGGAATGGCAAAACAATTTTCTTCGTCATCATCGACCTCCATGCTCACTCGAAATCTGCTTCGCAACGGGGCAAACTCAAGAGCTTCCTCATTACCGAAGACGAATTCATCAATCAGCATGTAGACACCGAAGAACCTCACGATGTTTCGGATACACAGCCTGCAGCATCGGATGTCACAGGAAAAGCAACCACCACGGAAGTTAACGAATAAGTAATAGCCAAAGCTAAGACAAGAACGTAGTCCAAGACCAAAGCGGAACTATTGCAGGATGCTGTCGCGGAAGCGGTTGGAGCTGGTAAATGGCACCTAAAGAAGGAAGTTCCCCGGCTCCGCTCACCGTGGTATTGGCACGCTCTTAAATCGAGCGGATTTCGGTAACGCCTATCGTTGAGGCAACACGCTACGGAAAAATAGTTGTCGCTGTACACAATTCTAAGGTCATTCGATTTCCCTCCATATTCTTTTAGGCGAGCGGCGATGAAAAACTACTAATCCTAACGCGAAACCTAGGTGAGGAACCTGCGAAATTGTTCCTCGCTTACGCTTCGGGTTGGGATTCTCCAATCGGCAACTCGCCTTACAATCATAGCACGGGAACGCTGACCGCGAGTCGCGGAGCGACGTTGCCCACGGTCATTCGTATCGTGTGGGCGGGGTGAATATCAACCTACTCAACCTGGATGAAGGTCGAAAGGACTCGCCCGCAGCATGATTAGCTGTGCTTTTAGTAGCAGCGGGTGTCATATTACCCAAAACGCAAGTGAGGGCGTGAACCACAGTTTACTGAGCCTGATAGTAAATCCCATTGTTCGATCGTGAAATCTCCTTCAGTGTTTCAACTTCTTCCATCAATCCCACGCAATCAATTCTTGCAGGCTTCACGTTCGATCGATTGGCTTTGGTGATGGCATAAGCGGAGGTCGGGTCAAATTCGCCATCCGACAACAAGACAATTCGTTCCGGTTTCTGCTGGATCGCGATTATCATGGCGGGTAGTGGATTCGTTCCGCTACCTCCAGGTGCATGGTCGAGCCAGTTGTAGATCGCCTGCTTGTTTTGTCGGTTTGCTAAAAGTAACCCCTTTCCGATCGGATCGGTGTGAAAACCGTCATCGAAAAGGATTACCGTGAACATCTGGTCTGGCTTGAGCAGGTCTACCGCTCTTTTCAATGTTGAAATCACACGAGGCAAGCGATCCTGCGTTTGCATGCTACCGCTAACATCAATGACATAGACGGTCGTCTTTGCCGACGAGCCCGTTCCTACAAACGGATTTACACCGCCGGCCACCAGGTTGGTACCCCTTGCAACAGGTTGCGACGCTTTGGATGTAGGTTTTTGTTCAACGATTAGCAAAACCGCCTCAGGTTTGTTGGCAGGATCGTCCTCTCTCCCTTCTTCTGCCTCAGTGGTTGACGGGGGAACCGGCATATTGTTGGGATCTGTGACCGCGATGGACTCCGATGCTGCATTCTCGTTGACCGAATTGCCCGTCTCGCTTCCATTGTCGTGATCGAGGTTGGCAACACCATTCTGGGCTTCGTTATTGGAGCTGTCTTTTCCATTTCCCAAATCGGATCGGTTAACCAGCCAAGTCAAAAAGAAAATTGCGAACAACACGCCCATCAAAACCGCAGGAGCGATCATCCAGTACAGACGATTACTCGCATCGGATTCACGATCACATTTTTTTAGGGGTGGCGGAGGGAGTGGTGGCGGTTTGCTCATCATTGCACTGTCGCAGCTCCTCCCCGACCTATCGCCAAATCGTCAACTTCATCTACGGGTAGCAATTGGTAATCATAGCCTAGTCGCAACAGTGTTTGCTTGAGAGCGCCGAACTGCTCAAACGAATCAGGCCAAACGGCGCATGAGAAAAAGGTGCTGCTCGCAGGACTGCCGGCTACTAGTTGTTCAAACTCAGCCACGTCGACCGGCCGCGACATATCCCAGCCAGCAGTCCGACGAGGTTTGATTCTGGTCACGCCGAGCAGCGTATTTTCGCTGACATGTGCAGAATAGTAACCTTTCCCAATCGGATTCGTAACGTCGGTTACCAGATAGAGTTTGCCATACCGCATCAAAAACAAAAGATTGCCCTTGGAAGTCGGTCGTACTTTTGGCAGCTCGGTTTTTTGTTCGCGTGAATCCAATGCCTCCTCGACGGTTTTTGTTTTCTCTGCTAACGAAGCTCTCGCCCCTAATAGCTTCTGATCAAGTTCGTTCAATTCCTGACGTTGCTTGCGGACCTGTGTCTCAATATCGTTCAAATGCTGACTCAGCTCGATCTGTCGTTTTAATGTTTGATCTCGGTCTTTTTCAAATTGTACTAGTCGAGCGTTTATTTCGAATATTTCCGTCTGGTCTTGGCCGACCATCGATTTCTCAAGCGAAGCAATCGTTGCGGCAATCCCAATACGTTCACTTTGTAGCTGTTCAAGACGGGCTTGTATTTGCTGCGACTCGGCTTCCGAAATCGTAGACTGGTCATCGTGCACCGTCGACTCTGCTCCGCGGAACTGCAATAAGACGGATATCAGAATGGATAGGAACATGATTCCACCAAACGCGTTGCAGATCGTGTCCAGAAAAAGATCTAAGCTGGACGACGGAGTTGCGGATCTGCGTCTTCGCATGTTTTAGTTTCCCACTTCGCTGCGAAGCTTGACCGAACGTTTGGCTGCGACCACGTCGAAACCAAAACTTGCTCCCTTGGCCTCGAGTTTCGACTGGACCGCATTAAAACTGCTAGCTGCACCGGGACGAACAAGCACAAGAAAATGAAGCTTGTCCAAGTCCTGCAAGTCCAACCAATCTCCAAACTTAGATAGTCTGTCGCTGCCTGCGTAGACGCGACGCACGTCTCGCGCCAGTTCCAAAACCGCAAACTTCCTTTCTTCCACGTCGACCACAACGAGGCTCTTTCCCGTTAGTCCCGCGTTGCGAAAGACAAGTGGATCGTCGGTTGTGAGGTTGCCAAGTTTTGTATCGAGATACTTCAGTTTGCCCAACAGTTTTTGGAGTTCGTCACGTTTGGAATCGGCTGCTACTGCTTGCTGATTCAATTGGTTTAACTCGCCTTCCGTGGACAGGACAACCTTGCGGATCTGTTGGCTCACGGCGTCGGATCGTTTGGTCTGCTCCTCAACCTGCTGAATTCTTTTCTCGATATCCGTTTTTATATCCTTCACATTGAACCGCTGAACCGAGGCGACCGATTTACTCCGATTGGAAAGTTCGACAGATCGCTGCCGCATTTCCGCAAGTTCCACTTCCAGAGATTTGAGAGAAACACTCAGTGTATCCGCGACCCTTTTTCCGCTCGACTGACCCTCGACGGTTTTGGAAACCAGTTCAATCATCATGATGATCGTAATCAAGACAAATATCCCAACCACCGAAGTGATGATGTCCTGAAACGCGAAAAAGGAAACGGCGGGACCTTGAATTCGGCGTCCCATGCTAAACCTCGCGCGATTGTTCGTAAGGCAGGATTTTAATCCGGCTAACAATCTGCTTCATGCAATAGTCATTGCAATCGTCGAGAAATCGTTCCTCCGCCGTTTTCTGTGCCGTCATCCAAAGTTGCAACACCAACGCGATCACCAAAGCCAACAGCGTTGTCTCAAAGGCCGTGCTCAGCCCGGATGTGACTTCCTTTAGCGAGCCAACGATGCCGCTGATCTCGCTTTGAGAGTCGAGCAAGCTGCTAAAGCTCGCGATCGAAACGGAAAGCCCAAGCACCGTGCCTATAAAGCCTAGTACCGGAATCGCCCAAAGAAATCCGTTGATCAGTCCGAACGAAGTTTCATGAGCAGACTCATCCCGTTCGCCAACAGAGCGCAGGATTTCGTCAACGTCGGAGACACGCCCCAAATTCTTGAGATTTGAAATTGCCGTTAGAATCCGGCTGTAAACCAGAAATCGTTCTGGGTCCTCCGCATTGGAGTAAATCTGAGCCACCACTTGGTCGGCTGTTTGGGAGCTCAAAACAAACTGGTGATCTGAGGGAATTGACGCATACCCAAGAGCCCGGCGTTGCAAACGCAACTTGCTGCTCTTGATGATCAATATCACGGTGCACCAAAAGCCGAAGAAAATGGCCGCATGCTGAGTTGGTCCTCGTTCCAACAGCATCATGGAAAAAAAGTTGGCTGGCAGAATGGAAACAATCGAATATAGAATGACCGTCAAGACGAGAGCCATAAGGCCGGATAGCCAGGTATTGCAAGAAGTACCGGTGCTGGAGGACACTCCCAATCGATTTTCGATATCCATGGCGTAGTAGCGGAGAGGAGCATTTTTGTTATCGCTTTCGTTCATGTTTTTGGTTGTCAATAGATTAAGTCGAACGGCACGAAGTAACGGATACGTATCATGGTAGCAGGCACATTCCATGTGCCGTCCGCCTAAATAGGAATGCTCAATCCAAGGAGATAAAGGATGGAGCCCAAAATCGTCACAATGATCAACCAAACCAGGACGACGATTGCGGTAAACTTCCAAAATCGCACCAGTATTTGTAAGGCTCGTTCGATGTCTGTAGTCTCGGAGCGGTAGATCAACACCGACAGCCTATTTCCAAATTGAAGTAGAAAAATGCTCCCGGTAAACCAAGCAATCGAGGTCGCAACATGGACAAGGGAAAAGAGGACTGTCATCACTTTGGCTGGTCCGTTACCGTCGCGAGTTGCCACTAAGAAAAAACTGGCAATGCTTCCGATCGTCCATACAGTGCCAATGACAACGCCGGTAATTGCGAGGAATAAAACCGAGACTCGCATACGAATCAAGGTCGTGGACAAATCTCCTTGTGAGTCCGCTCCGGAACTCGAACTATCCAAATGGGTTTGGGATTGATGCGAGGCGGACTTTCCTGTGCTGGATGCACCAAACCACTCTGCTCGGATCAGTTCTGCGGATTGCCATTCCGACATACCTGGTCGCCAAATCATGGTTTCTTTGTTCACCTTCCCTGAGGCGATCCATTTTTTCATTCCGTTTATGTCAACTGGACCTTGATTGCTGTTGTTGAAATGGGCGTACCACTCCTCCGACGGCACATCTGGCGCAGACATTTCCTGCTGCATTTCTCGCACAGCCGTTTGGTTTGCAATTGCGCGTTCGTTGTCGAAGAAATCAGGAAACTCTTGTGCTTGCTTCCATGCAACGCCATCAGGAGAGAGTTCGTGCTGCTTCGTGATTTGGCCGCGTTTGGCTAGTTCAAGGGTTTTATCGCGAGTCAGCGGACCAAGCACACGTCCTTTGAAGCGGACGTAGTATCGTTCGTTCTGAACGGACATTTAGAATTCTTTCTGCGGTCAGTTGCTGTTCGTCTTGACGGGTCGGATCCAATACAGTGGACGTCCAGCCAGAGCTGTTACTGCATCGCCACTAAAAAATGCTTGTTTTTCTTTTACATGTCCCACGACTACGATGCGTGCCGAGTTGGCAGGTTGAACACTCGGAACGATGCTTACTAGTTCGCCATCGGGCACATCGTCGCGAAATAGCCAGGCTTCGATCTTGCCATTTGAATTTCGAAGCATTGCTCCCACCCATACCAATTTATTTGCAGCAAGCTGGTTCAGCGTTTCGTTCGACTTGCTTCGAAGAATTGCCAAGTTCTTCATCCCTTCGCGTATAGAATCGACGACTTTAATTTCGAGCGTCTCATTTATATCCGAGCTGTTAAACCAAAATGCACGTTCGTCAGTCCGGCCATTGAGATGTTCCTCCAAGTTTTTGAACGCATCTCGCATGGAAACACTTCCTTCGCGTGCCGTTTTGACTAACCGTGTTAGCAGGATTTCTTTGATTTGTGAATCGAGATCCTTTCCGTTAACGACATCTTGCATTGCTAGCGTCAGACTACCTTCCCAATCCTCAAGGACACTCTGCTGGCTCGTTTCAAATCGGCGCTTAATTTTGCGAATGACGGCATGTGGCTCATTGATGACCTTGACCTTTCCCTTAAAACTTTCCATTTTCGATGCGCCCAGATTGTCACTCACTACGGGAAGCTTAGGCGAAGTTGCTTGACTATTGATAACCGCATCGTACTCGGCCCGCGCATCCCAAGTCATAAACCTCCTCTTGCCGGCGCTTCGGTCCGCACTTGGCGATTCCAAAATCGTAATTAGGTCGGCAACAACGGCGTTGCTGAGATCGTCCACCAGATCGGTCAAACTCGCCGACCTCTGCTCCGACATTGCTAATTGTTCGTCGAGCACTTTAATGGCAGTGGCTGTATTCGGAACGTTGGAAAGTCTTTTTGCGAGGGTTGTTCGCTCGTCGGTTAATAACTTCAGTTCCGTTGTCGAAAGGCCTCCTGCTAGCGAATCTGCGAGACTTTTGCACCACGCATTCCAGGCATCGGCCCGTTTCCAAAGTTCTGCTTCACCCAATGCTTCTGAGAATTCGGTCGCGACCGGGTCGCCTGGCAATTTCTCCACAAAGCGCTTCATTTCGCTTTGAAACAGTTCGAGGGACTTGGATTCTCGCATCCCCTTGGTGGCTTGCTGCCGGACGTCCATATCGCGTCGCTGCTTTCGAACCGAATCCCTTAGGCTGATCGCCCGTTCTGCGGCGAGCTCCAAAATCTTGGACGCACGATTCGCCCCCCTAGGGAAATCCATCTTCAATTTATTCAGATCGATCAATAGTGACTGCAGTTCGGTCTCGGACACATCAGACAGTTGCAATTTTTGGATTTCAAATAATCGATCTTCGACCGTTTTGACTTCGGAACATATTGACTCGAACTGATTGTTTACCATCTCCTGCTCATGACGGTCCCAAGCATTTCGAACTCTTTGAATCTCCATCTTTTCTTCTGGAGTTTTTGCCAGCTTCTCGGCATCAATTAAGTTCCCGACGTCAATTTTGGTAGAATCGTCGGTTTGTGCGGTTGCAATGGCAGCAGCGGCACGCTCGGCGCGACTCGTTTCGGCGTCCTGTTTTACTTTGAGCTTGCTAATCAAGGACACAAGCTCGGGAGCTGCAACGATTTGAGGAGCTTGCAGGCTGAGTTTCGTGACAATCGAATGCGCCTCGGTCAATTCTTCCGCTTCGATCAATGCGATCAACCTCGAGGAAGAGTCGTCAATCGCTTTGCGATAGGTTCGATTCGACTGCCATAGTCCGAGAGCAATCATGACTGTCACAGCGCTGACCGCGATGGCCACGATGCTCAATTGCAGACGTCGTTTACTTGATTGCTGCAGTTCGTTGACACGCGACTTGTATCGCTGCTCTAAAATCGGGTCGACCCCCATTTGCATCGAGGTGACGTCATAGTACGAACGCTGAACGTCGGCGAGGGTCGATTTCTTTTGCAATGCGATTTCAAGGTTGGCGGCGGCCTTTTCGTGTTTCGCGATCCGATCGCGATCTTCCGTACAACCTTGTAACCATTCGATGGCCGGCTCAACCGCTTGGAGCAAATCGCTGGGCGGGGGGCTTCGCATGGCAGTGACTATGTCGGTCCATGCCTTGTATTGTTTAGAAGCAGTGGATTCATTTCCTTCGCTGTAGGCAGCATGCAACTGATCCGCGATCGATTTCAATTGCAGCGTTTGCTCGGCGTGCAGGAATGAGCTTGCAGCCTTCGAAGCGCGTTTGCATAGATCTTGAGAGGGTGCTATCGCCCATTTGCATTCATTCAATTCTTTGCAGATGCTTTGGACCAATACCAAGGACTTCGATTCAATCGCCTCTTTCAACTCGGCAGGAATCTGTTTGAGACGGACGGTTTCCCATTGCTCTTGATCCTCTCGCCACACGATATTGGCGGAATCGATCTCGCCGAGTCGCCGCAAGACCTTGAGTCGCCAGGACAACGGAGCTTTGGCAATGGCCAATCTGCGGTGTTGGCGAAGCAGCTCTTCAAGCGGCTGGGCCTCGACGATGGCTTCTTGGAGTTCTTGAGCGGCATCGCGATCCAGCAAGGTGGGAACGGTAATGCCGTAAAACTGCAGAATGGAGAGCCAGTCATCGAATTCAGAAAAATCGAGACGAGCGGACCAATCGAGTACGTTGGGTTTCATGAAGGCGCGTTGAATGGCTTCGCTCCGAAGCCCTTTGCGCAACAGTTGCGTGCAGTCGGCCAATCGAGCGTTCACTAACGCAGTCTCGCGGCCATACTCGTCAGCCAAGGGGGACAAAGCTTCAATCGTCAGCCCATCAGGCTGCTCTAGTTGTTTGCGGATCTGGTCGGTTATGGTCATTTTAGTGGCTCTCCGATGTCCGGACTCGTTCCTCGTGGACTGCCGTTAACAGCCGAAGATCCGTTTGACTTATTCCCGAAGAGTTCTGGTCGCAATTTGATTTTGAGGTCCAACCAAATTGGGAATTCTAAAAACGACTTCGTAGTAGGTCCCATTTCCTCGCTCCGCACCTCCGTTGAGACTATTTTCCCATTTGCACTCGCGCTAAATTGAGACTGAGTGAACCGATTACGTTGGCTTACGAAGGTCGTCTTGTTGATGTTGACTTGAGTCCAGAAGTGAAGCAATCCGGTTTGGTTTAACCGGTTAAGCCAAAATAATTGGAATTGTCGCCGTTGGACATCACTGAGCTTTATGGCATCAATGAGTTCTTCGGATTGGATGAGTTCTTTGGATTGGATGAGTTCTTTGACAACTTTGTCGTCGATTTGGCCATCCCAGAGAAACTTGAATGTTATCGCTGACAACTTTCTTTTCATGGGTGACAGATCCTTTAGAAACGACTGTTTGTTGAATTGTGGGTACCCACTGTCGGTTTTAATAAATTTCTTCTCTAGTTCGGCAAGTTGGCTTGTCTGCTCTTTGTTCAACCTGTCTTTATCGACGTTCCGCAAGTCATAAAGCTTCAAAGTATCGTCCTTTAGCTGCGCAACTTTTTCGTGATTCTCTAAATAGCCCAAGATGAGATCCATCTCAGACTTGCTGTCATCTTTGAAAAGAAGCTTTTCCATTGTCAATAAGTGCTTTTCAAATGTCAGCATTTGCTCGTTATTTTTAGACCACGATTTTGCTATTCGTATCTGGGTTCTGAAAGTATCGATAGCCGATGCAAAATCCTTGGTTGCCTGTTCGAAGGGTTGGGTTTCTTGCTCAAGCTTCGTGATCTCACTTTCTGGTACCAACGATTTCAAAAGTATGCTGGTGTCTACTTTGGAGTTGATTAGTAATTTCCCACCCCTGGGAGGCATGTAGTTGTGAACTATTTTCTTTTCTGATTTCTGATCCACCGAGCGCCTGGAAAACTGTGGCGTACGGAAGGTCACAGAAACCTCCAAGTCGTTGATGGACTTAACACCCTGCGGAACTAGAATCGTCGCAGTGCTGGGCTTTAGGATTTGCACCTCTCGAGACGCAACTGCCGTCGTCCATGCAGTGGCCTCCGATTCAGGATTGTTTGTGCCATATTCAAGCTGTGATTTCAATTCTTTGGCAGTGTCTGAATCGAGACGGACCTCGTAATTCCTTTCCGTTGCTCCATCGATCCGTTGCCATGGATCATTGCTTCCCGAATTCCGCCGGTACCAACTCCATTTTCTACTGCCGGGGACTTCGTCTCTGTCCTCTCTGGTCACATTTGCAATTAGTATTGTGCCCGCAGCAAAGTCGCTTAACTGGAATTTCGCGTCGTTTTCGGAACTTTTGCTGTCACCGATCAGTAGCTCGATATTCGGATCTGCTTTGTTAATGAAATTAAGATTGAATTCGAACGGTTCACTTTGAAGGTCACCGTCTGTGTAGTCAACTGAAATTGAGTACTTCCTAGATCTAAGCTGCGATAGCTCCCTTCCTTTCAAGAACAACTTGCCGTTACTCGCTAGAAAAATTTTCGGCAGGGTTTCTTCTTCTGAATGAAATGTGATTTTCGACAGGTCCGGATTAGGCATCCCGGAAATGCCGACGTCCGCCAAGAAATATGGGGCATCAGTGATACTGGATTCGAGAACATCGAAATCGCTGATAGGATTCGAATTTTTTCCAATTAGGCTGATACTGATTGCCGGTTTTTGATCAACAGTATCCGAGACGGTAGCGTCTTGAAGATTGCTTGTTTCAGACACAGTAGGTTGTGATGACGTCGAACTCGATTCATCAACTGTATTTTCGACAGTTCTCGAAGGATCGACATCGCTACGAATATTGTTTTCGGTCGCGATGTCGTTAATAACAGCCATGTGCGGTGCTGAAGTATAGTAAATGAAAGTCGCGACCCCGACCGTCGCGAGGACCATTATCAACCCAGCGACAATCGACGCAACTAGTTTCTTGATTGGCCGTTTACCTTTTGGAGAGCCAACACTTTCGTTCTTACCACGCTTGAATTTCCTTATGTTCATCGTTGGCGGAGCGTAGCCTGGGAGTTCATGCATAAGCCTGTATCCGGACTCATCAGATTCAGTTTTACCTACGGAATCTTTTTCGTGATCGAAATCAGACAACCGTGTTTCGATTGGCAAAGCGGTCTTTCGAATTGAGTCAACTGTGCATCCTTTCCTCGCTGCTAGGGTCGCATCATTGTCAGGAGCAATTCCCATCGGCCTTGTTAGATCCAACACAGTGCCCCTGGCGATCGACATACGTGCTTCATCGCTGCCTGCGATTACGCATCTAACACGGCACTCTACATCGGGTGGCAGATTGGTGCAGTAGGTACTAAACGTCGCTTGCCAACGCCGCGATTCCGGGAGTATCGCTGTGGCTTCTTGCATTAGATCGAGCAGCGAAGCAGATTGCGATTCCGAAAAAACGATCCAGACAGGTTTGCCAGTCGGTTGCATCCAAGCGTTTGATACGACGCCGGCCCAGCCTGCATCACCGGTTATTCGTTTCCACTCTTGGCACGGTGCTGGCTGAACCGCAATCGACGAAACCTCGGGTCCACTTTGCAGCGTTTTGCACTCGCCATCCCAATTGGTTCGCATTATGCCCGATTGAGCAAGCACAGCGGCCGGACCACACTCAGGTACAGGCCCGTCAAACACAACATGATGCGCGATTTTGTTTGTGCGTTGGCTATAGTCGACTCCATAAGCACCCACGCGAGAGAGAATCGAAAGAGTCTTTCCTCCTACTGAAAGGCGAATATGTGAATGGCACACCGGATTGTTATCATGACGCTGGTCACCAGGCTGATAGAGATGCCGATAGCCACTGAGCGACTCCAGACGCTGAGCTAAGTTGATGGGCAGTCCTGCCGTACAGACAACCGTACAAAACCCGCGACTACCTTGCTTAAGTCCCTGCGCGGCAGAGGTGTACAGCAGTTCAATTGTCATGGTGAACCGTCACTTTTGGCTAACTGCTTGATCAATAGGAAACCCACCATGAATAACAACAGGATTCGCTTGAAGACAACAAGTGACACAGGCTTCCAGCCTGTGAATTGATGACCACAGGCTAGAAGCCTATGCCACTTTGTCTTCGCACCATGGTTCGACATAAATTGCGACAGCCGAGGTCTCAATGCGACCGTCATTTGACGCTCGCTTTCTTGGGAGTTGTTCCCCCCATGCCGATTAACCCGGATCCCCAACGACTCATAGCATACAGCATCGGAACTTCCACCCAGTAGGGATTCAGGTCGCGAGGGCGAATCCCAAAGGATCCTGTCACCGGATCAACTTCAGGCGAGTGCCCCGTGGCACTGACCGGCAGAAAACTCACATGACTTGCAAAACCCTCGGCTGCCGCAACAATCTCGGGGGTGTATTTGCGGAGCATGTCCCCCACTTGTTTGGAAACGCTTTCAATTCGCTGACCATCAAGAACTTTCGATGGGGAATTCGGAACGGAGACAAAGGGTTGTTCATGAGAGATGCCAGGCAAAAGGGATCGCCAACTGTCCCACTTGGTGACCACAATGATCATCGGTCGTTGATGCAGTTGATCTTCACGAAGCCCTGCATGTCGACGTACACGTTGGATGGCTTCGAGTAGTATGGTGTCTTGTCGAACGCTGTTCTCGCGGGACAATCGTTCCGTGCGAGAATTCATCTGCGGATCCGCCGATTTGCCCTCACACGCGCGTCGGAAGCGTGCGTCTTGGGTTGGATCGAACAAAAAGAAGAGGCAGCGAGACAACGCCAAATGCCGAGTCACCGGACTTGAAGCTGTGTCCTGGCCTGGCAAAAAGCTCTCACCCGCGTTGTCGTACAAGCACATAACCCGAGAGATCTCCGTGCTGCGATTGTGATTTGGGTGATTGGCCATCGGTTGGAGATTGAACAGGAACGGCCTCGGGTATTGGACCGTATGGGTACCCATACTGACCGAATCGTAGAGGTCACCTTGAACTTGAGTCTTGGCGATGGCGACCAACGAATCTGGGTTCGGATTCAGAAACTGTTGTTCTTCATATTCGTGCAGTCGTGCGTTCGCGATAGGATCCGTGTCGGTCATCGCGATTCTAAAGTCGGTCGGAAGGATCTTACGCAACCGCCAACTCATGGAAGCGAGAAAATAGCTTTTGCCACTGGCGGGTGCGCCAAGAATGGAAAAGAAAACCGGAGCGATTTGGTAGAGCGGTCTAGCAACTTCGAGGTGGCATGCTGGGCATGCGAGTCGAGTTGTGCGTTGACCTTCGGGATCAATGGCTTCGCCGTCGGCAGTGAAACGTGACGGAAGGAATCGGATCGCATGTTCTGGCCCCAGCCGGGGGTCGCCGATCAAGTCCGGGTGCTCGGCAAGCCAAAGGGATTCTTCCGGTGCAAACTCATTCCAGCAGTGCGGACAAGTGATGCGAGACCGGATAGTGAGTCGGCTTTGGGCGTTGGCCATATGGAATGCTTAACAATAGTGAGTACTGAAATATCCAGAATGGTCCACTCAGATTATGCCTTACTTTGATTCGAATTGCAATGGAAAGCCAATGCTCTCGGGCACTTTGCATTTCAACTGGAGTAGAATCGGATGCCATATTATTCCAGCGTGTGGTTTGCCACGTCTTAAGTCGTTAAGGCGAGCGACAGAGTGGAGTATCCCAACCCGAAGCGTAAGCGAGGGACCATTTCGCAGGTCCCTCACTTACGTATCGGGTTAGGATTGGTAGTTTTCACATCGCCGCTCGCCTAATGGTGATGGCTATAAGAACTCAAACACTAGAACACTTTTTTGTGGAAGCTTGTATCAAAACGTCGATGTCGTTCGATGTCAACGGCGACAGAAGTCCTCACGCGAAATCCTACGTGCGCGTGATTCAACGTCTGTGTCGATACCACGTGAAACCGAGAAAACGCTTGGAGGTTTGTGGGATTTCCAATACAATTGGCCCTCAAACAAGCCTCGCTTGCTTGAGGGTTAATTGTAAGTTCACGCCATTTCTAACACCCAACGGTGGTCTCACCCATGTCAGCATTTGATGACAAATATTCCATAAAAACTTGTAAAAGCTATTGGTCACCGATTCGCGAACGTCCTTCGGTGAAAGCTGTCACTGCAATCGCGTTTGTCTGGCTTATGACTTCAACGATGCAATATTGTTCGGCTCAAAACCTCAGAGAGTGGCAGTCTCGTTCAGGCTCGACATTGATGGCAAAGCTTGTGGGCCAGAGTGGTGACACGGTGCAACTGCTTGACTCGAAAGGCAAGGAGTACCTTCTTAAGACTGAAAAGTTAAGTGATGTCGACAGACGCTACTTGAAACTGCAAGAAATCATTCCGGGTGATCGCAACCAATTTGAAGCTATTTCGAAGCATCTTGATGGACTAAAAACCGCGCCCGTTTCCACAATCGAAGTTTTAACAAAACTTGCGAAAGAATTTCCGACGGCTCCTTACGCACCTCTTTGGGCGGGTGTGGCGGTCGCGGTCGCTCGCAACGAGCCAGAACGAGCCTCGACATTGTTTCGAGATGCCGCCAAGAGAATCAAGGAACAGCAAAAGTCTGACCCATCCCGACACCGTCGCACACTCGTCGCTTATCACAATAACCTTGCGATCTGTTACTTAAAAAGAAAAGACTTAGACTCAGCCGGCGACGAATTCTTAAAGGCGTTTGAATTGATGGAGATCATGCCACACGTATTGTTGCACAACGTACGCCAGATGATCGAGTTGGCGGGCGATGGTGCAGCATTTAAACTCAATGCATCGGCCAAAAGCAAGATTGTGGAAGCTCTCGCAAAGCATTCGAAAAACCTGTCAAAGGTACAAATGCAACCTGGATGGTATTTTAGCTTGGACTTGCAGCCTCCTGATAGTTTAGGAAGTGAGCTTGCTGTTCTTGGAATAAGTCCTCCCAATCAAGTGCTAGAAATCATCGCCAGTGGCTCGGGCATTGTCTGCGCTCCAGGGCACATCCTGACCGTTCGCCCGAACATTACAAACCCAAATCGGCCAGCAAGCCTGATTACTATCGCCGTGGCAAAACAGGATGCGAGTTGGGTACTGACGCCAGTCCAACGAGTTATTGAGGATCCATCCGCGTCTGAGCTTGCAATGCTGGTAGTCGACCAACTCGATTTGAAACCAGCTTATTTTGTTAGTGCTTCGCATATACCAACCGGCGAATTGATGATCCTAGGTCATCAACGTGGCCCTGAGATTTTGCAAGCTGGAATGAAGAGCGAAAAGGGGGATTTCCAGGGTTTTGAGGACCAAAATAAAATCTTCAAGACGTCCGCAGTTGTGGGCTTAGAAAACCGAGGAGGCGCATGTGTTGACCCAACTTGGAGGGTCGTCGGCCTTGCATGGCATGGAGAAACAGGGAATTCTTCGAAGGGAGTTTGTTACTCAGTGGATGCGATTCGAGACTGGATGGGACTGTATGTGCAGTCGGTCAGTCTCAATACGGCGACTGGTTCTGGGACCAAGGAGCAGAGAGACAGCTTGAGAAGGTCGGTTGTTCCAATTCTCGTTTGGGGGAAGAATCAAGATCTTCAAGATTCGCTTTACAGTCGTTTTCAAGACGAGGGCAATTTGAATGATCTTTTAGTGATTCGCGATGAATGGTGTGTCACTTGTAGTGGGAAATCCTTTGTTGGTTGCCGAGTTTGCAGGGGGACGAGGCAGGTTCAAACTGGTACTACGAAAGTCCAAGCCGCTTTTGATCAAATTACCCGTACTCCAATTTTTGTGGATGTACCGACAAAATCTCCCTGTGAAACCTGCCAAGGAGTCGGAAAATTAAGATGTCCTCATTGCAAAAACGGTAAGTTGGAAGGTGGGCCGGGAATTGCCAAGCGTTGAAACTGCATTGGTTGCTCCACTTGCGGCCTCGACGGCGCGTCGATTGAGCGATCCAACAAAGGGATTTACGTTCAAGCACTCTAAAATTTAGATGCAATCCCAATCGCATGTTCGCGACGATTTACTTCAGAACAATGGATTGAACCAAGATTCGGGTCATTTCGAACGTTTTTTGAATTCGTTCGGCGAACTGTTGCTGAACCGTTTTCACACGATTGTCGTCGATTGACATTTGGTCCTCAATGGCCGCAACATCCGATGGGGCTGCACCTGAAGACTTTGCTGCCGCACCCAGCATTCTAACAGTACCAGTTTGCCGAGCAGACATTTGTTGGAAAACGGTTTCTGATATCGAATCATTCCGTTCCACCGATGAATCGATCGATGCTATTCGTTGAGGATCTGCCCCTAGCGACGAAGCTAGCAACTCCGATATTCTAAGTACTCCGGTCGTCCGAGATGCAATCTGCTGCTGAGCGGTTTCAGCCAATGCGTCTTTCCTTTCCAATTCACTTTCGATCGAGCGAATGGCGGTCGGTGACGCACCTGCTTTCTCGCACGCCAGTTTGAGCATGTCGATGTGTCCGGTCAATCGAACAGCCACTTGTTGGAAAACCGTTTCTGTTCGACTTTCTCGAGTATTCATTTGGAGCAAAACCTCCTTGATTGATTCAGATGATGCCCCAAGCGCAGTCGCCACCGTTCCTGTCAATTCAATGCATGCTTCGAGGCGAGCTGCTTGCTGTTGATACACGGTCTTTGCTTCAATCTCAGCTAAGCCGAGTTGGTGTTCTATTCGACTTATCTCTTCCTTGAGTGCAATACGCTCCGACTGATTTAGGCTGAGCTTTCGACGAAGGGTCGCTACAGATGCTACAGCGTTGTTTACGAGACTCGAAGTGGGTTGCTGGACTCCTGTATCCACGGCTTCCTCAAGGCCCCGCACAATGTTTGTTCTCGTTTTGGATGAATTATCCACGATCGCTGCAATCAATGCCAGTAGAAGAATTGCCGAGACGAAAGCGGCA
The DNA here is from genome assembly GCA_031372345.1 of Pirellula sp. Lineage (GTDB taxonomy): Bacteria > Planctomycetota > Planctomycetia > Pirellulales > Pirellulaceae > JBKCUI01. The sequence continues at coordinate 28,342 of JANMLD010000228.1, read as the reverse complement.
ATTACCTTTCCTACACTGGATCGCTTTTTTTCTATCAAAGGTTTCGCGGATACAATTCGAGGTTCAATGACCGTTGATTGGCTTGAAGTGTCGGGTAGCGGAGGTGGCGTGAGCATCGAGTTCACGGCGTCTATTGGTTGTGAACCTAAGCATGTGAGCTCATCATTGCTACCGAGTTTGTCGGCTGAACGAATTGATGATTCATGCGACTCAAATTTGGAGCCATTGAATGGTTTTGTAGTCGAAGGCACCTCAATCACGGGTTCGGAAGTTACAACGAACCAATCCTGGCAGGTTGGGCACTTCAGGCGCTTTCCTGCCAAAGTCTTGCTGACAAAAGTTGACTTCCCGCACGAGCATTGGGCCTTAAGCGGTCCATTGCGTATCGACGATTCAACATCAGATGAAGACGTAGTTGGTGTCGACGACGGTGTGTGTGTGGAGTTCCCTGCTCGATTGAGTGGCATCGCATCGTCAGTCTTAAACTCCAATCCCTTGACGCTTGATAGCTGTACCCAAGGACCTTGATTTGATTTGCTAATTAAGTCTTCCGGTCGAAACTCACCATTTGAAACGGCCAATTTCAACTCTGCTCGAGAGCAACGTCGAATTGTCTCGTGCGTCTTTACATAGAACTCTGATTTGCTATTCATCCAGTCCTCTCAAATGGTTCCGGCTTGTGCGTTTTAGTAAGCCCTTCTTGTACCGCTTACGATTTAGCGCTGCGAAGTCCAAGGTTGATGCTATTGCCTGCAAGTTGTGCGAATGCCTTTTGAGTGTTCCCAAGAAGCTGTTTCAAGTCACCTGGCGAGTCCAACGAAAAGGTCATGCGGTCGCCAGTCGCAAAGATGGCTATTCCAGCATCGGGCAGGCGAAGTGTGAATTCAGTGCACTCAGGATCGTAGTCGAGATGCTCTGCCAAAGCATCAATTTCCTCAATGTCATCGATCTTGGATTCCAAATCGAGGTTGGCCTCCAATTCGAAGACAATTCTTCGGCAATACTTCGTGAAAATCGCCAAAAAATGAGGGTCATCGATCACCGCAGCGTTGCGAAACGATCGAACCTCGGTCGTCAGCAAATATTTCTCAGCATCGTCAGGGTCCTGGCATAACGACATGTTAACATCGAAATCTGGCCCTTTGATCGATGCCGTGGAGGCTATGTTGGAGAAGCTAAGGTCCTTGCGTTTGTATCGAAAGAATTCGCGAAGCTGTTCGAAGATCTCAGTTGCATGTGCTGTGACATCACCTGCTCCACTCTTCTCCACAAAATCTCGCTCCCAATCGTTGTGCGTGGCCAGCGGCGTTTTCGGTTTTATGTAGCCGCGAAGTTCGCGAACGCGCCCCCGGATCTCACCTGTCAAGCACGAGTCTTTGATCGGGCTGGCCGATCCTCCCATGGCCAGTTGCCGATTTTGCATGCGTTCGGCCAGATCGACAATAGCCAATTCCTTGGTCTTGCTTCCAAACAGGACTGGCGTTTGTTTGACAGCGCCAGCTACCGTAACGCGGAGTATGCGAGGGACTTCGGCGAGCAAGTAGCTTTGAAGGGAAGTTGTGGTGACTCGGTTGTCTTTGCCGATGGCTTCCTTGGCAGAACCTTGGATGGCTTGAATCAGACAGTGGGTCCAAATGCCATGATCAAGAGTTCCGCTAGCATGCGATACCTCGTTCGGTTTGCAAGAAGTCAATGCAAAACGGGATGCAGCTTCCTTGCAGAAGACCCGAAGTTCTTCACTAGGAAAATCGCTTTCCAAAACTGGCACCGCGGGCGGGCTGGAATTCGTTGAAAGGGAGCGTTCGCCTAGACTGTGGCAAACATCCAGAAAAAGCAGAACCTGACCGCATTTGGCCTGACGAATCTCGTTCAGCATCTGGCTGAGCGGAATGCTAGACTTTTCTGGATGGTCCGCTTGCGTATCCGATGCCGTAAGAAAGCTGACGCCTTGGATCGATGCTCCATGCCCTGCGTAAAATAGCACCAACCGATCTTCAGGGCCTATTCGCACCAAAAATTGGCTGAGACAAGACTGCAAGTCGGAGTAAGTCGCCTGATCGCTTAAGAGGGTAACACAGTCGGCGGCCTCGACCCCCAACCGTTGCCAGGCTTCGACAAAGCTCTGAGCGTCTTGTTCCGCATAGACTACGCTTTGGATGGATGTGTCTTCATAATCCTCGACGGCAACAGCAAAGATATAGGTTCTCGGTCTCATGCGAATGAGTCTATCAAAGTCAACACCAATCGTGTAGATGGTGTTCGATGGCTCCGCAGGCGTAAGCGAGCGGCAGAGAGGAGTATCCCAACCCGAAGTGTAAGCGAGGGACAATTTCGCAGGTCCCTCACTTACGTATCGGGTTATGATTGGTAGTTTTCACATCGCCGCTCGCCTTTGCGGAAACCGGCGAGACTTGTGAACTGCAGTCAATTCCCACGAATTCGGCGATTGTGCGTTATAATCCGACGCATTCCTTAAGTTCTAAGACTCTTGCCGCAGACTGTCATACCATGATCGACATTGCTTACCAACAAGAACCCAATCTTTCGCCGGAGGAGTTCATTGACTGTTTGGTGCGATCGACCTTGGCCGAACGTCGCCTGGTTGACAATCGTCCAACCATTGAAGGCATGCTAAAGAACGCGGATGTGGTTTTCACAGCCAGGACGAGCGATGGCTTGCTGGTGGGCGTTTCGAGAGCGATTACCGATTTTCACTATTGCACTTACCTTTCCGATCTTGCGGTGGACCAGGCATTTCAAGGTCAAGGCATCGGTCGGGAGTTGATTGAGCGAACGCATGATGCGGCGGGACACGGAACGATGCTGTTGCTGCTTTCGGCACCGGCGGCGGAATCGTACTATCCACATATCGGGATGACGGCCCACCGCAGTGCCTGGTACTTGCCAGGGCGTTAGGTTGTCAGTTGTCAGTTGTCAGTTGTCAGTGGGGGGTGTGGGGTGTGGGGTGGGTGGTTTTTGTCTTCGCTCCAACGTCAAGGGAGACTTGTCGTCAAAATTGCTTAACATTACACATTCCGAAGTTAGTCCATCGACTGACGGGAGCTTAGCCAATAGACACAGCGATTCATCCATCGGATTCAATCTATTGATCCCAGGTTCCAAGTGACTTGGATGTGTTAGAACGGAGTGTGTTTTTGACAATAGCTGTTCTCGCGTCAGTGAAGGTTTGGAACCAGCACGATCCCAGCGACGGAGAGAGGATGCACTTGATCCTGATAAATACCAGTGCGAGGAGTTGTCATCAATGGACCAATAGGAGACCTCTGTAAATCCAAGTAATGCGCGCGCACCGAAGGAGAAGTACTTGCGAAGGTCGTTGATGGACACACCCTCACTCCCGGCGGCTCGAAATAGTCCAGTCTCAAAGGTTCGCAATACTCCATGAAATCTAGGGCGAATATTACCGGAAATCGAAAACGGTAGCCTTGTCCGGAATGCTCTCCTGTAGTGACGTATGGCGTTGGGCCAATCGTTGGCACAGGCAAAACTATCGCCAAAAGCCCAGTCATTAAAGTGTGTGTGCGATAAGTCGGAACAATAGTCAAAAATGATTCAATCATAGAATTACGACCGTTGAAGTGTCTTTGGTATCGATTCCAATTGATTGGCAGACTTGTTTGCAAGATCGAGACCGATTTTCTGAATGTGGAATGGAATTCCATCACAGCTTCGCATGGCTGCCAACAGCTCGTCTGCGCTCTTTTGTGTTGTGAATCCCAATTGGAGTAACGGCTCAATGAGCAGTTTCCTTGCATCCGTTTCCGAGAGTGGTTCAATATCGAGCAGCTTTAGTCGACTGATCGATTTGCCAGTATGAGTTGCTTCGACAGTGAAGGGATTGTCCGGCGATTCAAGCAATTTTTTGGTCATGGTCCTGCCGGAAATTGTCAGCCGGATGATGCCTTGATGCCTCGCTAAACGCAAACAACGCATTAAAGGATAGGAACGGTTGTTGCTGTCTTTGCTGTGCCGATCGCCATCCAGAATCGCGTCCGCCTCATCGATTACCAAATCAATCGGTCCGTCTTTAAAACGAATATCCGTATGCTTGACATGTCGAAGGAACAGGTCGAGATTTGCAAGGTCAACATACTCGAACGACCTTCGCGACGGGTGAACTCGCCATGCAATTTCCGCCGCAGCGGCATTAGGATCCGAAAACGTGATCAAATCCACTACGACAATTTGACTCGCTCGTGGACTGCGTTCTCGACGTAGTGTCCACTGCATTTGATGCAAGAGGGAGGATTTTCCAATACCTCCTATTCCACACAAGGCAAAGTCTTGGTTCTCGTCTACCAGGGAACGGAGTTCGTTTTGTCTGCCAACAAACATGGCACCTTGCGTGGGTTCCGAGACCGAAAAGGGAATCAATCGCCGGATGCTCACTTGTTTTCGAATGCACTGAAACAGGTATTCCTTTTCCTGCAACACAAGACCAAGGTCTTGTCGAGACAGCACTACCGCTCGATTCTTGGGAAGAATCGATGTCTGCCTAACATGGCTGAAAGCCTCGTCGGTTAAGCAGACAATAATTCCACAAGCCAATTCCGAAGCCGTATCGCGCACTAAGTCTTGAATTGCGGTCCGTATTTCACATCCCACCGCACCCAGAAACCGTGTAGGACAGACGTCAAACCCGCGTAATTTTGCTTCTAATACCGTTTCCGCTGAAATGACCTGAGGACTTAATTGAAAGCCACTTAAGAATTGTCCGAAGGTGTCATTCCATTTACCCATTAGCTCGTCGATGGCAAGTTTATGATCGGCTGGCTGAAATCCATTACTTAAGCTTTCAATCAGTTGGTGGCAATTGGAACCAGTCATATTTACCCTTCATTCCCACTATCTTTCACGCTTCGAATCCACTTTCCGGCAAGGTGGCGAACTTCAACCTTGCCGGAATTTTTGTGTTACACCGACTCGCATCATGCGGAGTACTGTGCGAAAGTTTGACCGCATTGTTCCAGCCTCGCTGCGTCTTCCGGCGACTTTGAACCTTCGCGTTTTGCGAGAATGGACGACATGCGTTCAATCCTAGCTTCATGACTTAGTCCGTTCAACGTGTCTGCTTTTGTCAAGAATGTGGTGTGAACTTCACTGTCCTCAACCAAAGACGTAGCCGCATGGATCGAAACTTTGTCTGTCGCATCAATCGTCTCCAGCTCCGCCGGCTCAAAACACGCCAATTGCAATGCTATTCGCACGTAACGAGGGTCGAGGCAGAGCGATTCAGCGGCCTCAAGCGTACTGAAGGTCGGTTGATCCAAGACGTCGTAACCGTGTTCGAGCGAGATTCCAAGTGCATTTCCTGCTTCGGAAACAGAAACGCCACACGCGTCCACAAGCCTCTCTACGTATCTGCTAAACTGCAGATAAAGAGGAATACTATCCTTGTGTTGAACAAGCGTCCTCAGTGTCTTCCGGTACTCGTTGCCTTTCCGACCGGCCTTGACCCAGCGGTCCCAGCGATCAGGTCGCATTCCTCGCAGTCCATCCACAACTCGCGAATCCAACTCACTTCCGTTTTCCATAGCCATTCTCCCCTCCAAAAAACTCGTAAAACCAATTGGACTTCCATCCTTGCGTTATGACGTGTGAATCGAGCAAATGCTGCACACGTCGACATGCCATTTTTAATTGCAGAAGACTCCCTCCGAAGAACACTTTTGATTTGTTCTACCTATACAACAATCATTTGTGACAAAAAATCAGAATCCGCATTCCATCGTTCCATTCAACGCTTCGGTTCTCCGATTTGCAACCACTTTTTTGCATAGAGATGGTTGGAAATTGGTGTATCCCATAGGTGCATTTTGGCTTTCAATGCAGGATCGGGCCTGTGCCGTCGAATTCCAGTGTCGGTCTCGCACTCCTTTTCCACCGTATAGACTGATGGAACTTTGGCCCTAGAATCATAAGCGGCTGGAAGCCTCCGACACAAATTCGCCGCAACAGGATTCATGCTTCCTTCCCTTTAACTCCAATCCCGCTCGAGTTCACTCTATGCCAAAACTAGCCGCCTTTCCTAAAGCTTACATGCAGGCACTCTGCAAAGATGGCTCGATGAAGCTCGTCCAGTGGTTTGAATTGGCTGCAACCTTGGAGATCGATGGTCTGGAGTTTTACCCAGGTTTCCTTGAGATGTCCGACACAGCCATGTGGCCGTTGTTTCGAAAACAGGTTGAAGCGATGGGAATGTCGATTCCTATGCTGTGTTGCTCCCCGGATTTTACCCATCCGGAGCTCGCTTTTCGCAATCGGGAAATCGAAAAGCAAAAGCGCTGGATCGACATGATAGCCGCTTTGGGTGGCAGCTATTGCCGTGTTTTGAGCGGGCAGCGGAGACCGGAATTGACCAGCCAACAAGGAGTGCGGCTGGCAGCAGATTGTATCCAAGCGTGCTTGCCCCACGCCGTTCAAAACGGTGTGACTTTGATTTTAGAGAATCACTACAAAGATGACTTTTGGGAGTACCCAGAGTTTGCGCAAAAAATGGATGTATTCTGCTCTTTGGTGGATGCAATCGATCACCCATCTTTTGGCGTCAACTACGACCCGAGCAATGCCTACATCGCAGGTGACGATCCGATCAAGCTGCTGAAGCGGGTTTCGCATCGCGTGGTGACCATGCACGCAAGCGATCGTTACTTGATCGAAGGAACGCTGGATGACTTACGACGCGAAGAAGGTGGAGCAGCAGGCTACGCTAAGCGATTGCGGCACGGTGAGATTGGACAAGGCTTAAACGATTACGATGCGATCTTTGGCGAATTGAAGCGTGTTGGCTTTGACGGCTGGATCAGTATCGAAGACGGAGTCGACGGCATTGAACAATTGCAGCGCAGCGCGGCCTTCCTTAAGAAAAAGATCGGACAGTATTGGCCTTAGTGTAGCTCGGCACTCCGTGCCGAGAAGAACGGCACGGAGTGCCGTGCTACACTGTGGCGGTTCGTTCTGCAACGAGGCAGTACTCGCGACGGTTGTGCGCGAGCTGCCTAGCTTCAACACGATCGAAGCCCCAGGACTTCACCCGTTCGATGTGTTGCGGGATCTCCTTGGCATGTTCCCAAGTCGACAATTTGATCGTCAGAATCAACCCTTTGAATTTGGAGGTCGGATACGTCACGATCGCTTCGACCGTGTCGAGAGTGTAGTTTGGAGCAACATTGGCATCGCAGATCAAGTAACGAAATGTCTTGAAGAGTCTTCGTTTGACTTGCTGGGATTTGGATCGCCAGTGTTCAAAACGCGGATTGCCAGCGATGGCTTCGTCCATGTCGGCCGGGTCGATACCAACGACTTGAGCTCCCAAGTCAAGGAGTCGTTGACAAGCTCCACCAGGCGACGAGCCGATTTCGACCACTCGGTCCCCAGCGCGAAAAGGCAATCGACTCCATGGAATCGCTTCTGCAATTTTTAGGTATGCTCGACTGATCATGTTTTCGGGGATCGCGACGGCATAGACACCACCCGGCCAGCCATCGGCCTCGGTTTGGACTGGTTTGGCCGCAACCCACCATTTGTTAGGTTCCAAAAGGATGACTTCTAGAAGTTTGGTTCCAACACTTGCGATCGTATTCACCGACTGGGTTCTAGGGTCGTTGCGTTCTGAAAGGGCTTTTCGGAACTGATCTGCGATCGAGTCGGCCAACGGAGATCGTCCTGGTTCGAAGCCGTTCCAACCGGGTTGCGCCACGTCTCGTTGCCAAATGTGCAAGCATTCCCAATCGGCGGCCAAGTATTTACTGAGAACTTGCTCAATCAGTTCGGTGGAATTGTCACCGTCGAATTTGTCCAAGGCATGCCCGCAGGAGCGAATGAGAGGGGACTGTGGTAACGCTCGAGACCAAGCAGGCGTGTCCAGATCGGATTTGAAGGTCACGAAGCCCTTTTGAGAATAGGCCAAGCGATAGGGGCCTTCGGGTTCGCAAAGTTGGGCTTTGATCGTCGCTTCCGCACCGTGTTGACACGAAATATAGATGTAGGAGCTATGGAGCGGTGTTGTCATTAAGTGGAGGAGCGGCTAGCAAACAAGTTCGGCGGATTTTTAGAGCAGTGAGTGAGAATAGTCGAAAAACGCTGGTAAGGAAGGCATCGAAGGCTCTTGTGTGCCGGAATGCAAAACGAGCATACCGAGTTGCAATTCGATGCAATTATCCAAGAAAAGAGCTCGATTCTAGCACTTTGGCAGTGGACGATTCCGCCTTGCCTAGCCTATAAATAGTGCTTAGAAAAGAGGTGCGGAGCAGGATTCCCTAGCTTTGTAGGTCGAAATTTCACGTTGAAGATGCTTGAAGGAATCACTTAACCAAACTTTATGGCCAAAAAAGAAGAAGCATTTGAAGTTGAGGGAACGGTAACGCAAGCCCTAGCCAATACACGATTTCGAGTCCAATTGGAAACGGGATCTGAGGTATTGGCTCACGTTGCGGGAAAAATGCGGAAGAACTTTATTCGTATCGTGCCTGGCGACAAAGTTCGCGTTGAGCTATCCCCGTATGACCTCACCAAGGGTCGAATTGTTTTTCGAGAGCGATAGTCGGAATCCAATGTCGCTTTTAGCTCCGCGAAAATGCGTTAAGGTGTGGCTGAGCGAGGCCCACGCTCAGGTTTTACAACGAGCGAAGGGCCTCGCTCGTCCACACAAGTCGCAGCAGCGCACGTTCGCGGAGCGAACGGCGACAGATAAGGTGGCACGTCCAAGGCGTTGTTTTACGTGGTTGCTTGAAAACTCCTCTCTACGGTCTGCATGAGATCGTCTATAACTACGTGCTAATTCGTCAGCATTCCGTTAATTTATCCCAAGGTTGGGTGGGTTGCCGCGAAATGTTCTAGCCCAAAGTCAGTCAATTCCGAGTCACTGGAGTCTTGTTCATGAAATTTAGATGGTTATCCGCAGCAGTATGTACTGCCACCCTTGGGTTGGCGACATTGCATTCCCCAGGCCAATGCCACGCTCAAGGCAAAAGTACTGCACCCAAAGCAGCCACCGTGGCTGCAGAGAAATCCGAAGACGGTGCCGTCGTTGTTGTTGCGATTAACGCGATCGATTCCCTGCTTCCCAATATTCAGCATGTCGCGCGCATGGTTGGAGCGGGCGCTGGGGCTGGAATCGTTACCACCACTTTGAATCAGTTCGCAGGCGGTCTGGATAGGACACGCCCATTTGGTGTCTTCGTCAATATCGATGAGAGTGGCCAACCTGCACCCATCGGCTGTTTGCCTATCGACGATTTAGAGCAATTCTTCGACCAGCTAAGCGCCGTTGTCGGTGAGCCCAACGATTTGGGCGATGGACTCTATGAGTTTAGCATCGGGAATACGATTTACGCCAAAAAGGTTGGCAAATGGCTTTATGTCGCTCAGTCGGAAGAAGCACTGGCAGACGTCGCTGCAAACACGGGTGATGTCCTCGTCAAGATGATCCAAAAGTACGACGTTCGCATTCAAGTCAATCCTCAAAACATTCCGGAAGAGGTCATCGATTTCATCGTCGGACAAATGCAAGCGGGACTAGAGCAAGGCATGGCGGCGCAGCGCGCTAATCTCGATGCCGACGATGCCGATTCGGCTCGCGCGACGTCCGAACAAATGATCGCTCAGATGCAGGAAGGGATCGAAGGTACCGAAAAGATGGTCATAGGCTTGGCCATCAACAAACAAGAGAAGCGTACCATTTTGGACTTTGGATCCCAATTCATGGCCGATTCCAAATACGCCAAGCAAATGGAAAAAATGAAGGCCAGCAAAACCACTGTTGGAGGTGTTCCTCAGGACGCATCGATGATGGCCTTGCAAACGTTCCAACTTGTCGCACCAGACGAAATTGCTCAACTGGAAAAGGCTTTGGAGGGATCGCTCAAAGCCGCGTTTAAGTCTATCGACGAAGGTGCCAAGAACCCTGAATCGGCCGCAAAAGCGAAAGTTCTGATCGAGAAAGCGGTCGATATTTTGATGGAGAGTGCCAAGCTTGGAAAATTGGAATCTGCTGTTGATGTCAGTGTTGAAAGCGATTTGAACATCGTTGCTAGTGTTTCCGTCGCCGATGGTTCCAAGATCGAATCTCTTGCCAGCGAAATCTCTTCGGAACTCGCAAAGGAAAAAGTGCCAGTCCAATTCAAACTCAACACAGGAAAGCATGCTGGGTTTAACCTCCACAGCGTTTCGATTCCCTTGCCACCCAATGCAGCAGAAGCCGCAAAAAAGGTGTTTGGAAGTTCTGTCACGATGGCGATTGCGACCGGCCCAAAAGCGGTTCACATCGCGGTTGGAAAGAACTGCGATGCCAGCGTTAAGAGCGCCGTCGATCGATCTTTGGCCAAGCCGACAGCTCCTGCCGAAATGATCAAGATGCGTTTGGTACTGTCTCAATTGCTGAATTACATTCAGAAAATTGAGGCGACTCCGATTTCCGAAGCCATGCTAAATGCAGCCGCCGCGGGAAATGACCGTATTCTTGTAGAAAGCCAGTCGATGGAGCGTGGCATTATCGTTCGTTTATCCCTGGAAGATGGCGTGATGAAAGCCATTGCAGCTGGCGTGAAGGCTGGCCAACCGGGTGGCTTTTAGTTCTCTTCTAGACAGATGGCCAGAACCCTCGGCATCAAGCCGAGGGCATGCGAATGCTCCCGAGTTTAACTCTGGGGTTAGCAACCCTCCACCCGGGAGGGTCTCGCGAAGCGAGGGGAGGGTGAAGTGCGAGAAACAGCCAGGGCATGCAACATGAATATGTCCGTCCTTTCCAGTGTAAACGCAGCCGACTCTTCGAAAACGAAGATGGAGGCGGATTTTGCTAGGGCCTATCAAGCTCAACTCGCATGGAGCCAACGCAAGATTGCGGACAGGACCGCGGTCTTGTCCAGGCTTAGGTCTCTACTCGTTGAATCACGTCACCTCATCGCCAAGGCCATTGAATCCGAATCTCGTCAAGATTTTCGCGAAACGATAACATCCGAACTAATGCCGTTGGCCGACGCTGCCAAGTGGCTCAATAAAAGGGCCAAACGCATTTTGGCACCCAGATACCTTGACGGTGGCGGGTCACCCCTCTGGCTTGGCCGGCTTCGGTCAACCGTTCATCGTGTGCCACTCGGACTTGTGATGATCATCGGCACATGGAACTACCCGTTGTTCTTGCCAGGGGTGCAAATCCTTCATGCCTTGGCCGCAGGGAACGCCGTTGTCTTGAAACCTGCACCCGGCTGCGACCAGATCTCCTATCTGCTGGTCAGTCTATTGATTCGAGCCGGAGTTCCAGCCGAACTCATCGTTTTGCTGGATAGCTCTGTCGAATCGGCTCATCAAGCGATTGAAATTGGAGTCGACAAGGTCATTATGACAGGCAGTAGTCGATCTGGCAGAAAAGTGTTGCATGCGTTGGCCGAAACCCTGACCCCATCGGTGATGGAGCTGAGCGGCTGCGATGCTATGTACGTGCTGCCTGGGGCTGATATGCACCGCGTATGCGACCTATTGGTGTTCGGTCTTCGGCTCAACGGGGGAGCGACATGCATGGCCCCACGGCGAGTTTTTGTGCCTAAGAAGTCGGCTGAGGTGTTTCATCGCTTGTTGCAGCAACGACTTGAAGATCCTAGCCAAAAAAGCTGGACAACTAAGGTCTCACCGCAAACTTACCAACAGTTATGGGACGGTGTCGAGGACGCCATCCGCAAGGGAGCTCGTGTTTTTTCGGGTGAGCCTCAACGCAGCGAGATGGCGGTCGCCAACGAACCTTCGAAGCTTGTGGTATGCGGTCACCTAGTGCTAACGGACGTTTCCCCTGGGATGCAATTGTGTGCTGCAGACCTCTTTGCCCCCCTCGCTTTAATCATTCCCGTTGAGGACTGGTCGGATGCCCTACGAGCCGATTCTCGGTGCCCCTTTGCGCTGACTGCCTCAATCTTTGGCCCAATTGAGGACGCGCTGCGAATTGTTCGGTTTGTCACTGCTGGATTCATCACTATCAATGACATTATCCTCCCAACGGCCGACCCGAGACTGCCCTTCGGGGGTCGAGGCGAAAGCGGTTTTGGGGTAACGCGTGGCAATGAAGGACTCTTGGAAATGACTTTTCCCAAGGTCGTTTCGACCCGATTGGGATCCTGGTTGCCGCATGCCAAGCTGCCCGAACCCGCCGATGAGGAATTACTAGACGGCTTGCTACAATTCAGCCATCACAGTCGCCTAAAAACCAGATTGCAAGGTCTATTGCAAACTGTCAAAGCCGCTATGTCCCAGCGAAAATCATCGGCCAAAAACCATCGAAATTCCTAGGCAGCGTAACAAATACACCCCTTATTCCGAAATAGAATTGAGAATTTCATGATAGAGCGGTCCGCCAGAGTCTTGAATGTTGGAGTGATTGGCGGAGGCCTTGCGGGTCTGGCCGCCGCGTGCACGCTGGCTGCACGGGGCCACAAAGTGACGTTGCTGGAGAAAAACGAGTGGGTTGGCGGTAAAGCGGCCGTACTCCACCAGGACGGTTTTCGGTTCGACATGGGTCCGACCATTCTGACCTTGCCATCGGTCCTTCATCGCATCTTCCGCGAGGCCAACCGCAAATTGGAAGACTACTTGGATTTGGTCGCGCTCGATCCCCAATGGCGTTGCTTCTTCGATGACGGTGGCGTTCTGGATCTCGTCCCCGACCTCGCCAAGATGAAGGCGAACTTGGAAAGGTTTTCGCCAAACCCCAACGTTGGTCCAGGTTACGAGCGGTTCATGCAGATCTCGAAGCGGCTGCATGAAGTATCCAACAAATTCTTTTTCTGGAGAAGCGTCGGCGGAATCTCCGACACCATGGAGGTGGGTGGTGCGTTCTCAGCCACGGTTCTTAAAGATGTGTTGAGCCTGCGCATGGGTCGCACCGTTGCGGGTTTGGTACGTTCGTGCGTTCCAGACTCCCGAGCCGCCCAGATGATCGACCACTTCACTCAGTACGTTGGTTCCTCACCCGAAGCCTCGCCAGCTGTTTTGTGCGGCATTGCGCACATGCAGACCGAAGAGGGCGTTTGGTATCCGATCGGCGGTACCCGTTCGGTGCCGGAAGCACTATCGAAGTTGGCTCGTGAATTGGGCGTAGAAATCAAAACGCAAGTCGACGTTGCATCGATCGATTCTGATGGTGCATCCGTGCGTGGTGTTACCACGACGACTGGAGAGAAGTATGCGTTTGATGCTGTCGTATCGAATTGCGATGCCGTACGCACCCACCGCGAATTGATGAAGGGGTCAGCGACCGACAAGAAGTTTGAGAAGAGACGCAGTTACGAACCAGCCTGCTCCGGGGTTGTTCTTTATCTTGGATTGAAGGAACGGTACGAGCATCTCTTGCATCACAACTTTGTTTTTTCCAAAGATCCGCATGAAGAGTTTGATTACATTTACAAACAGGGCAAACCAGCACCTGACCCTACGGCCTACGTTTGCGCACCGGCTTCAACGGAACCACAAGTTGCACCACCAGGAGGCGAGGCGCTTTACATCTTGGTGCATACTCCCTATTTGAGGCCAGACCACGACTGGTCGAAGATGTTGCCAGCCTACCGCGAAGTGATCTTGGACAAATTGGAAAACACGGCAGGTATGAAGGGCATACGCGACCGAATCGTGTCAGAAAATTCGTTGACGCCAGAAGGCATTCATAAGCGATACCGGGTCTTGAACGGTGCTATCTATGGACTGGCCAGTCACGGTCGGTTCCTTGGGGCGTTCAAGCCAGCCAATCGCTCTCGCGATCTCAAAGGACTTTACTTGGCTGGTGGAGCAGCCCATCCAGGACCAGGCATGCCGATGGTAATGATGAGCGGTTGGATCGCAGGTGATACGCTTGATAGCGATATGCAAAGCGGAAAACTGGTTGGGGTTTGACGAAGGGCCATTTGTCATCCCTCGCTCACGCGCTTTGAGTTGCACTAGTGTGTTTAGGGCCGAAGGCCCGGTAGTTTGCCAAGCCCAGGCAGAATGCCTGGGACTAGGCAAAACGCAATTATTTTAGGGCTGAAGGCCCGTCCGTTTGTCTGTCACATTGCCGGGCCTTCAGCCCTACCTAGTCTGGTGTTGGCGTGTCACCCAGGCCGTTAGCCTGGGCTAGGTAAATGGTTGGGCCTTTGGCCCTAAATTCATCAGGGGGCTCAGCTTAAAGCGGTCAGCCGCACACTCCGGGTAGATGGGTCGGCGGCATCGATACGGACTCTCACCTTGGCACCATTTTCAATTTTCGGAAGTCTGGTGGCTTTGGCACGAATGGCGGAATCGTGCGTCTGCACGATTCCGTTTTCCGCGTCTACGACTTCAGCCTCGAGTATTTCGCCGATTCGATTTTGGAGCGAGACGGCCTCCAACAGATCGATGACCGCTCTGTCGACGTTCGATGCTCGTCCTTCGTAGCGTTCCATGACCGCAGGTAGTCCGGCGAGTTGGTCGGTCAATAACTTCGGAATGGTAAGGCTATTGGCAAGCAAGTAGGCAAGGTCGAGTACGTATCGATCTGCAAGCCGACGCATGGGTGCCGTCGCATGGGCATAGGTTGCAGCGATGGCCGAATGCCATGGTGGCTTTGCGCTATCGTACAGGGCGTATCGGGCACGTCCGCCTGCCCTGCGTGCGTCGAGCAGAAATCGTTGATGACTGAAGTTCTCAGGATCCATACGACGCTGAAGATCTCGCAAGGACTCATTCGACCCCCACGCAATCCCGAGCGCATGCGCAGCCCGACGCAACGCTTCAATTGCGCGAGGCTCAGGCTCATCCATGACCCGATACAAGCCAGTTCGAGCTTCCTGAAATAACGAGCCGATCGCCATATTGACCGACAACGAAAGAGTGGAGTTGACCCACTCTGAAAATTCTCGGGCGCGAAGGACGAGTCGTACACCACCTGGCGCGGACTCGTCGGCGATGACTTCTTGTTGTGGAAATTCAACTCTCATTGCGCCGCGGGCAACTTCATCTGCCCACATGCGTTTGGCAAACTCTTCGACGTTCGGGAGCTTTTTCAGATCCACCTGATCGTAGGCGAGTTTCGCTCGACTAGCGCAAACCACTCGATCCACGCTCCGAAGCTTGACCTTTCCGTCAGGACGAATCGAAACGACAACGAGAACTGCCGGACGAGGTCCATCGGGTAGTAGACTGGCCGCCGACTGAGAAATGACCTTGGGGTACAACGGGATTTTTTCAGCGAGCCCGTAAATGGTTACTCCGCGTTGCCAGGCCTCTTTTTCGATCGCACCGCCATGCGTTACAAAGGCGCTTACATCCGCAAGAGCATATTGAAGGACAAGTTCATCGCCATCTTGTTCAATCGCAAACGCTTGATCCAGGTCGGTCGACGAGGCTGGGTCGAGCGTGACAAATGGGATGTGCATTGCATCGCGACGCTGAGAAAGCCATTCCGGTTTTTCTGAAACATCAACCTTGGTTGCGGCGTTGGCGGCAGCAACGACATCAGGCGGAAACTGCAACGGCAACTTGAATTGTTCCACAATCGCCGCAAATCCTTTGGACAACGCTTCTTGCGCTTGCTCAGCAATTTTCATACGGCTCAATTTCGTTGAAGGGTTGGCTTTTGTGGCTGAGCGAGGCCCTCGCTCAAGCTTGGAAGCCAAGGAGCGAAGGGCCGCGCTCAGCCACAAGTGTCGCCTTTTGCTCCGCAAGAATGCCGTGATGAAGCACACTTTCGAAGAGTGGAAGGTGACAATAACAGATAACCGCCTAAGGAGACAAGTAGAGGGCGCGTCGCCATCCACCACGCGGGAATTTTTATTGAAAATCTCGTTTTTCGCGCCTGGATCGGCTTAAACTGGACACTAAGTAAGAGTCCCTCGCTCGCGGCCCGAATTTCCAACGAGAATCACGCATGGACCAGAACCCTTTCAATATAGAGCTATCGGAGCCCGATCAACCTTCGGCTTCGTTAGGTATTGAGCAGCATGCGTTGAGTGATGCGGAGCTTTTGGAGCTCTTTCATTACTCGCGGTCAGCGACTGCTTTGAGCGAAATCGTGCGGAGACATTCTCCGCTGGTGGCGTCCGTGATTCGCAGATTGATTTCCAATTCCCAGGATGCCGAGGACGCTTTTCAAGCGACTTTCCTAGTACTGGTTCTATCGGTCAAGAAAATTCGTAATCCCGATTCGCTTGGCGCATGGCTCTATGGCGTTGCGTATCGGACCGCAAAACGGGTGCGAAGCATGCGAAGGAAGAACAACCTAAAAATGGCGCTCCAATCCACGGTTGGCATCGATCTTGACGCGTCTCAGTCGCCCGTTGAGGAGCCGCTGGCGATCATCGCTCGCGAACTGCAACTCGAGGCCATGGATGAGGAAATGTCGAAACTGCCTAAGCCGCTTCGAGATGCTCTCATCGAGCACTATCTCGGTGGCAACTCCGTTCCGGAAATCGCTCGGTGCTTGAACTTGAGTGTGACGGCGGTTGAGGGGAGGCTCAAGCGTGGTCGCAAAGTGTTGCGGACGCGACTAGCCATGCGAGGCATCAGCTTGTCGGTTATTGCAGCGGCCTGCCTTCGTTTTCAAAAGGATGTGGTTGCGGCTTCGGCCGAACCATGGAGCAATCGTTTTATCGAACTTTATGGTAACGCTGGTGTTGGTCAGCCAACGATAGCGCAACTCCAAGATACAGAATCAGTCAGTACTCAACTCATCAAACTCGTCCAAGGAGAAGTCGTCGTGAATATTCTATCTCGTTCCATGTTAGGTGTGGCAGGTGGTGCCCTCGTGCTTTGTGCAATCGGGACCCTTGGTTTCATGGCTGCGTCGGCAAACCAACAAGGATCCTTGGAATCAAGGGGTTCCAATGGGAATTTGCCTTTGACGCCGGGTAAGGCCTTGCCGCAGGACTCTGGAAACTTCGTCTTGGCACAGGGTATGATGGGCATGGGCGGTGGAGGAATGGGAGGAATGCAATCGGGCGTCAATGCGCCTAAGGAGTTGGTCATCAAGTGGGAAAAGCCAACCGCACCCGTTCCACCTTGGCTCGAGGGTGGTTCGGACCCAAAGGAACGAGAGAACGATGTTCGAAGGTCGCTCAAGGATCGCATGGACATTGAGCTTAATGGAACGCCCATTTCGGGTGCGATGAGTGTAATCAGCAAAAAGATGGGCATTCCCATTTTTCTTGATGACAAAGCTCTGGAAGACGAAAACATTACACCGGACGAGCCCATTACGATAGCACGAAAGGACGCCAAGGTCCGCGATGTGTTGATGCAAATTCTTGATCCGCTCCAACTGACTTACGTGATAGAATACGAAGTCATACGCATTACTTCGAAAAAGACATCTGCGAATCAGGTTCGGTACTACGATTTGAGCTTCATATTCCCGGACAACGGACTTACTTCCGAACTGATGACCTCGATCGAGATGATGGTGGCGCCAGACCAATGGCAGGTTGCGGGTGGAACAAGCTCGATGGTTACGGTAGGTTCCATGCTGGTGATCAGTGCGCCTGAAGAGACCCAACTTGCCATCGAGGTTTTATTGCGTGAGATTGGCAAGCAGACACCAGCCAATTTGAAACCGAGAGTTTTTCTAGACAAGCCAGCCAGCAAACCGGCTGAAATCGAGAAGGCAGTTGAAAAGCGTTAACGTAGATCCGTCGCTCCGCGACGGATGTCCGCCGTATCTAACGCTGCATGGATCCTGCAAGCTTGCTTATTGGCCAAGGTTTTCCAAAGTAAGTCACCCTCCCTCTGGGAGGGTGACGAGAAGTTTTAAGCAAGATGCATTTTCCACCTCTGCATTCATCTAAACTAAGCCGTAGTCAACACTTCCAACACATCCAAGGAGAATCCATCGTGAAACCTTTTTCTCGTTCTGTTCTAGGTAGTGCTGCTGGCATCCTCGTGCTGTGTGCCATCGGGTCCATTGGATGCGTCTCCGCGTTAGCAAACCAAGACCCTGGAGTCTTGGTCGTTGCTAAACCGCCTAGCGGCGGTCCAGCGCCAACCGTTCAACCGCCCAAGGATCTGGTCATCAAATGGGAGAAGCCAACAGCACCAGCCCCTTCTTGGCTTAACGCTAAAGAAGCCGATACCAACGAAACCGAAGATGATATTCGAGAGGCCCTCAATCAGCGTGGCGAAGTGAATTTCAACGGGACTCCGCTTTCAGGTGTAATGAAGTACTTTAGAGAAGCATTCGGTATCCCCATTGTTATCGATGAAAAGGAACTAGAAGACGAGAATATTACGCCCGACGAACCCATCACGCTTGAGTTGCCCGCAACCAGTTTTCGCAATTCTTTGAGCCTGATTCTTAGTCCACTCGGACTGACCTACGTCATCGACAAGGAGTGTTTAATCATAACTAACAAGAAGGCCAGGTGGGAGGCTGTCCGCTACTATGACCTTAGTTATGTGCTCCCCGACAACGGCCTTGTCACAGAACTTATCTCCACAATTGAAGCGGTGATTTCTCCAGACCAATGGCAGAGCCGGGGTGGGAGCTATTGCATCAATAGCGTTGGGTCCATGCTAGTCGTAAAAGCCGACGAGGAGACTAACTTTGCAATAGAACGCATGTTGCGAAAAGTTAAGACGCTGCCTCCTGCCAACTTGAAACCGAGGGTCCTCGTTGATAAACCAGCCAGCAAGCCAGCTGAAAGCGAAAAGGCGGTTGAGAAGCGTCCTGGATCACCACCTTTCTGACCTACGTAGATCCGTCGCTCCGCGACGGATGTCCGCCGTATCTAACGCTGCCTGGATAAACAAGTTGTCTAGTCTAAATCTCTCAATCCAAACGATGCATTCTTACCAAAATCGATCATGAAAAACGCATGTTATTCAAGTCGAGCTTGAGAAGGAAAGAACGCGAGGTCGGAAAGTTCGCTGACCGTCAGTCGGCGGAGCGACTGACCCACGTTACTTCGGCATCTCTCTGCCCTTTGTCTCAGGCAAGAAATAGATAGCTACCAAGCCAATCAAAAAGATGACGCTCATGTAGCTACATGTGTCCCGAAACGAATCGATCTTTTCCGTAACACCGTTGGCCCGCTGAGCAAGAACCGCCTGCAATTTGCCCAATCCGAAAATTCCTGCCGCCGCCACAAATCGCCCGACGTTGTAACAAAAACTGGTGCCTGTGCTTCGCAGTCGCAGCGGAAACAACTCGGGCAAATAGATTGCAAAGCCAGCGAAGAGCGCCAACTGACAAAAACCCATGACCGAGCTCATCCATATGTCATTGACTCCGTTGAAATACTGAAAGTACCCGACCGTCGCCAACATGGCTGCCACGAACCCAATGGCAAAGGCTTTTTTACGACCGATCACTTGCGCCAGATAAGTGAAACTCAACATTCCAAAGAAAGAACCGATGTTCTGACAGATCATGTTGAACGAAACCCATCCCTTGGTCAAACCTGGAATCGCAGCCTCGTCGACGCCTTGCTCTCGCAAATTGCGAGAGATAACGTCTTTGACCAGTTCTGGGCTCATGAAGCCGATTCCCCAAACACCGATGACCCCAACAATGCAAAGCAACATACCGAACAAAGCCGATCGGCGCCATTCAGGTTCGCCGAAGAGTGAACCGTAGGACCCGAACTTCACACCCGTCAGCCGTCCCTCTTTTCGGGCAGCCACCCAAGCAACCGGTTCTTTCAATTTGATTTGCAAAAAGACACAAAGAAATGCAGGTATCGCACCCACGAGAAACATGTATTTCCAACTGCTCGCAGCGTCGATCTGTTTCGTAGAGACCATGTAACTCAATACGATGCCTACCAATCCAGCAGTAATATTTCCGACGGCCGAAAGAGCTTGCAACGTACCCAAAGCACCCGTTCGAGCACGCGAAGGCAGACCGTCTGCTACCAGGGCTACCGCCAATCCAAACACTCCGCCTACCCCCAGACCCGTTAGAAAGCGATATACGGCAAAGTCGATCCAGCCCGTAGAAAAGGCGGATAACCCAGTGCAAACCGAATACAGGAACACGGTCAACGTAAGCGTCTTTGCCCGTCCGATTCGGTCACCTACCGAACCAAAAATCATCCCACCGGTTGCCCAGCCGATCAAAAAAATACTGGTCGCAGTGAAACCATACTCCTTAATAACTTCCGGCGTTGTTCCCTTCGGCAACAAATTGGACAAGGCATCGTTTCGAGCGATTAGAAAAATCTGTTGGTCCAAACAATCAAACAACCAAGCCAGGGAAGCCATCGAAAAGACGAACCAATGGTAACTAGTCAGCCCGTGCCACCACATTTTGTTGGAATCACTGTCGGACATATCGCTGGCTTTCTACTGCAAGGCGGGAAAACGAAATAGGGGGGAAAGTAAACCATCGGCATCTCAGATGGCCCGTTGAGAACCCCATGATAACCAAAAAGAGTTTCTCGATGAGGCGATCCGATGTCTGAATGGTCAAAACTCGTACGATGTCAAACCTAAATATCAAGAATATCCAACCAATTCATTACTCGGGAGGGTGAGGCGGGTGAGACTCCTGCCGAACCATTGCGGTGCCTTGCTCGGCAGGAGCCTCGCACTCCCGTTGTTTTGCAAACAAACTTGTTTACCTGGATTCATCCACATCGTAATGGAGCAATTGGCGGTTGGCGAGTATGATGACCTCTCATGAACACGCAATTCCAACCCGAACTCATCGCCAAAGATTGCTTCATTGCGAAAAATGCAACCCTGCGAGGCAAAATCACGATCGGCGCCCAATCGTGTGTGCTCTTCGGGGCCGTCCTTCGAGGTGACTGCATCGGGATCCAAATTGGCACCCAAACGAACATTCAAGATCTTTGTTGCTTGCACGGCGACCCTGGTTTTCCCTGCACGATTGGGGACCGAGTCACCGTCGGACATGGAGCCATCATCCACGGTGCTACCGTGGAAAACGATTGCTTGATCGGCATCCGCGCCGTCGTGCTCAACGGTGCGGTCATCGGAACGGGCTCGATCATCGCTGCGGGCGCTCTAGTCCCCGAGGGAAAAGTCATCCCACCCAACTCGCTAGTCATGGGCGTTCCAGGCAAGGTGGTTCGCGAAACCAATGCTGTCGATGCCGAGATGATCCGGCATGGATGGGAACACTACGTCGCAACCAGTCAACTTTACAAAGCAACCGAGTTATGAGCAAACGGCACGAAAACAATTCCGCACCGACCGAGCTAATCCCGGGCGATATCGAATACGAAATGGGGATCCCCATTCCTGGTATCATTTTGGAGAAGGAGCGTTGGGTTCAAACCGCCATCAAAAAGCTGCCTGACAATGCTCCACTCGATTTCAAAGCCATCTTTGGACGCGAAGCACCCGTTGCAATCGATGTCGGATGCGGCAATGGACGCTTTGCGATTTCATCGGCTGTCAGACGACCCGATTGGGATCATGTGGCATTCGATATTCTGCCGGCGGTCATTCGATACGGAACGCGTCGAGGCAACCAACGCGGGCTCTCCAATCTTCGATTCGCGGTTTGCGATGGCTGGCGATTCCTCGAATCGTATTTGCCCCCCGAATCGGTTCAAGAGATTCACATCTACCACCCACAGCCGTTTGCCGATCGAATGCAATCCAGCCGCCGCATGTTAACGCCCGATTTTCTGGGACTCATGCATAGGTGCTTAAAGCCGGATGGCCAAGTCTTTTTGCAGTCGGATCAACGGGATTATTGGGACTATATCTGTGGCATCATGGGGCGAGTGTTTGAATGGCAAGAAGTGCAAGGTCGTTGGCCTGAAGACGAACACGGCCGCTCGCGCCGTGAAGTTCTATCCATCGAACAGGGGCTTCCCATTTTTCGCGGGACCGGCAAGAAACGCGCTGACCTAACGACCGAAGCGTTGCAAACGTTGATCGCGGATTTGCCACAACCCAAGTTTCGAGTGGAAGGCACCGGGGACTCAGGCGGCCACAAACGATCACAATGGAAGCCCATGCGCCGCGATCGCAATCGACGAACGTAGGATTGTGGACGAGCGACAACAACGTGTGGCACGCCCAAAGCGACTAGCGTGGGCGTGGGGACTGTGGCAAATGTTTCTGGCGACTCACCACGCCCTTCGTAAACTCAGGGACGTGCCACACGATGCTAGGCCTTTGGCCGTCCCTTCCCGAAGGCCCTCTGAGGCCCTCTGCGAGGTTGACTTACTGGGAAAACCCAAGTCCATTCGTTACCCGGGCGGCATTTTGTCGAGCTCGGATTTCAAGAAATCGATTCCGCCAGTCTCACCTTCAAAAACACCATCCAACTGAGCTTGATAACACTTTTCCAATACCGAACTAAACCATCTAGCCGGCTCATAACCTAGATGCAGCAAATGACGACCCAAGATAATGCGATCCGGTCGCGTATGCGAAACCTTCGTCATTTCTGCTAATTGCAAAATCCGTATCAGCGATTCTGGAATCGTAGTTGGCAATGGCGGACGCCCACCTAAGTCTGCTTCTACCAGCCGCAACAACTGCACGATCGAGGCTTTGCCCAGACGAACCGAGAGTCGTCGCACGGTCCGATGGGAAGCCTCGGATTGAACATGCACAAGGTGTTCGGCCACCAGCGGCTGTACCACCTCAATGAAATGCCTTGGACATCCGATACTGGTCAAGAACGAATCGGCTAGCGGTACGCCAACCGACGCGTGACTCGGTGATCGCCATCGTCCGTCAGTAAGGACGGTGGTCGCCGGCTTGCCAAGGTCATGGCACAGGGCCGCAAACATCAAGATCACCCGCTCATCATCAGATAAGTTCTCTCGCTCCGCAATTCGGGCCGCGGCATCGCATACGTGAAGAGTATGAATCCAAACATCCCCTTCGGGATGCCATGTTGGATCCTGTTGGACACCTTCCAAAGCTGCGAGTTCGGGGTAATGTTCGATCCAACCGCAGTCTTTGAGTACCTTCAATCCTCGGCTGGGACATCTGCTACGCGTAGCCCACTTCAACCACTCGTTCCAAACCCTTTCCAAAGCTAGCGATGAGTATTCATGGCTCAAGGATCGACACATTTCGATCGTATCGCTGGTCATGACCGCGTCGAATCGAGCTGCGAACTGCATCCCGCGCAAAACGCGAAGAGGATCCTCGGCAAAGTGCTCACTCGTCGCTCGCAAAACGCGCTGCTCCAGGTCGCGCACACCACCGTGCGGGTCGATTAGCGTCTCGTCGTGCAAGTTTCGATAAATCGCGTTCATGGTAAAGTCGCGGCGAAGGGCGGCGTCGGCAACGCTCAGCGTGTGATCCACCTCCACTTGAAACCCGCGATGCCCACGACCGACTTTGCTTTCACGGCGAGGAAGAGTGAAATCGAGATCGTCCCCTTGTGCGGTACGAAGCTTAATGACTCCGAACGACACGCCGACTTCGTTGACGCGTCCAAAACGAGATAAGATTTTCGAGAGCGTGGCTGCATCCAAGTGAAAAACTTCGATGTCATGATCCTTGTTCGCATGGCCGAGCAATGAATCGCGAACACAACCACCGACTTCATAGGCGACACCACCAGCCTCAGAAATGGCTCGGATGATTTTTTTCAGTTGGCTCATTGGATCAAAGGACTCGAAATGGTGCAAAGAGTGGCACGGCTGTCTCCGCCGTGATACACAACATTCGAAGTCCCGTCAATACGCGGGAGTGTAGCTCGACACTCCGTGTCGAGAATTACGGCATGGCGAGAGTTACGGCATGGAGTTTCCGAAAATTACAGCGTAGAGTGCCGGGCGTCACGGCACGGAGTGCCGTGCTACACTAAAACCCGCGGCGTTCTACGTAGTAGGGTCTGTAGGCAGGCTGGCGAGCTTGATAGACGGGCTGCGCGTAGTGATACTCCTCACGGACCACGACCGGTGTCGGCTGTTGGTATGTGCGATAGACGGTATTGGGTTGTTGATAAACCGTAGAACCTCGGCCGCCCGTTTGCATCACGTTCACAACGTAGTCACTGACCCCCTCTTGATTCATGAGGATCACATCGTTGACGTCGGGTTGAATTGCAACCCCGTTCGATTGGATATGGGCCACGATCACCGCGTCGCTCACCCCGCTTCGTGTCATATTGATGACCTCAGATGTAGTAACTGGGCGCCGACTGACCACGACACGCTGCTGTGGGACTTGAACATAGGTTCGATGTTCGTGGTAGGTTGGATAGGCAACTTGTGGCTGATAGTATTGTTGTCGATAGACTTGATCGCGCTGGTTTCCGATTACGCCGCCGGCAATGGCGCCGACAGCACCTCCGATGAGTGCCCCCTCGGCAGTCTCTTTGTTTTGATGGCCAACCACACCACCGATGAGTGCACCGGTCACTCCACCTAGCAAGGCACCGTCTCGGGTTTGACTCTGCCCGTAGCTAGTGCTAGCAAAGGAACAAACAAGTGCTGAACAGATACAAAACTTTTTTGCAACACGCATGGTCATCGCTTCCGGTGGCTGAATTGTTTGAAAAGCCATGGACCAAAACCGGGTCGAGGCGTTCCACATCTTCGATACGATATCGGCGTTTTCGTGTCGAGACTGAATAAAACCATTTTGGGTTGCTACGACCAACGCTGGCGTGACCTTGCTAGCAAAGCTGCTTGGAGGCGGGAGGAGACCGGAGACCGGAGACCGGAGTAGTGGAGTAGTGGAGTAGTGGAGTAGTGGAGTAGTGGAGTAGTGGAGTAGTGGAGTAGTGGAGTAGTGGAGTAGTGGAGTAGTGGAGTACGGGCCCCTACTCCAACTCTCCAACTCTCAACCCTGCACCCTGCACCCTGAACCCTCAACCCTCAACCCTCAACCCTCAACCCTCAACCCTCAACCTCCCTCGCACAGTCGCTTCCAGTGAGGTGACATGATCTCAAGCGCTTGTCGATGCAGGAATCCATTGGTTGCGCAAATACTGCTGGACTGGTTCAAAGGCAACGATTGTCCGTCGCAATCGGACGCTTTTCCGCCGGCCTCGGTGAGAAATAACTGCCCCGCAGCGTAATCCCATGGATGCAGTTTGTACTCGAAGAACAGACCGTACTGGCCACAACCGACGTTGCACAAATCCAAAGCAGCCGCTCCGAATCGACGCATTCCGTGGATGTTGTTTCGAAAGAAGTCACCGATGGTATCCAACGTGGCTTGCATCATGCGATCCCGATCGTAGTAGAAACCGCAAGTAATCATAGTCGCATCGATTCGATCAGACGATTCCACGCGTTGCCGAACTCCGTTATGCCAAGCGCCTTGTCCTCGGACAACGACGTACCAGTCGTTTCGTATCGGATTGCAGACGATTCCAAGCTGCGGTTGGCCGTCCTGGTAGTAGCCGACCGAAATCGCGAAGTGCGGGATGTTGTGCATGAAATTGCTCGTGCCGTCCAATGGATCGATGATCCACAATTCCTTGGAGTCGGCGCGATCGCTATGGGATTCTTCCGAGATGATTGCATGATTCGGATAGCTGTCGCGAATCGTTTCGACGATCACCCGTTCGGAGCTAAGATCAGCTTCCGTAACGAAATTGGCAAGGCCTTTGGTTTCGATCTGAACCGTTGTTTGAAAACGTTCCCGGAGGACCTTGGCACCGTTCGCAACAGCTTCGACCGCCGTCGCCAGCATGGGATGTTGGAGAGGAGCTATTGGTGGTTGTTGGTGAATGTTCAGGTTGCCACCTTAATCCGTTCTTGGTGTCGATTGGATATTTCTCTGCTTCGATCAAAGAACTCTATTGTACGCGATTTGTCTTTCGATCAAAGATGCTATGGATCAGATGTTCGTACATTTGAACCATCGTGTCCAAGGATCCATGGGATTGGACATGCTCTCGTCCGTTGTTTCCCATCAATTCGGCGGTTTCCTTATTCCACAACAAGTGTTTGATGCGGTCGGCAACCGATTCAACATCGCCTGGCTCCACGGTGAATCCATTCCATTGATCGTGGACGGATTCGGCGACCGAGCCCACTCGGGTACTTACGACCGGAACACCGCACGATAACGCTTCTAAAATCGAAACGGGACTGGCTTCGTTATGGCTGGTTAGCGCAAACACGTCCATGGCAGCCAGCAATCTGGGTGTATCGGATCGCGTTCCGAGCAACGACACGTTCTTTTCAAGTTTTAATGCCGCAATGGCGCTCTGAATGTTGGCCCTTTCCGGGCCATCCCCGATGATAACGAAATGCGCTTTCGGGAATTTTGCAATGACTTTGCTGGCGGCGCCGACAAAGAGTAGATGGTTCTTTTCCGGACGCAGTGCAGCTACGATTCCGACAATCGGGGTACCTAGCGCGAGCCCCAATTCGCGTCGTACTTCGGCTTTGGATTCGTGATGCGGTCGGAATCGAATCGTATCGATGCCATTGGGGATGACTACGACTTTGTTGGCGGGAAACTTTTCAAAATCGATGAGGAACTGACCATGTGGCTTGGCGACAGCGATGAAGGCGTCGGTAATTGGAGTCAACCACCGATTCATTTTTCCAACACCGTCAGGCCATCCGGTGGAATGCAATGCGCTGCATACAACTGGCAACGATGCGAGTCTTGCGGCCAGTCGCCCCCAAAACATTTTGTCGCCAGCTCCCACACTGATGAGCGCGTCAAACTTCCCTTTGCGGATATGCGCTGCTAGCCTCGGCAGAACGCGCAAGTCATATTTGCTCTTAAGCCAATGCTCTGTGACGTCGAATTCCTGTGCGATTTCTTGACCCAATGGGCCTTTGTCTTTGAGGCAGGCAACCGACGGAACAATATGCGATGGCCTGAATTTTCGGAGCAAATTGACCAAAAGGGTTTCTGCACCACCAACGGGCATGCTGGTAATCACAAAAAGTGCCTTGAGCGGTCGTTGCGGATTCGGCACGAGTTCATGGGGTGGACTAGCAACACCTAAGAAACCATTGGCTTCGATCGGAGTAGATGGAGTGCAAGGATTCATCGCGTGAACAGTCTCATGGTTTTTCAAGTCAACGAGTGGAAGTTGTACCATTGAATTATGCTAGTGCAATCTGTGGAGTGGGGATTCGAAACTGGTATTCGAATGGGTTTTTGGCTCGGATCTTTCGAGGATCGAAAGTTAGCCAGTTTTTCATCGCGGCCATACCGGGATCGCCGTGAATGCGTTGCAAATGATTTGGATTCTGTCCGGGGAAGTTCATTCCGCCAGCTGCGCTGACGAAACATTGAAAGCCGGACTCAAAGACGACATCAATGGCTTCTTGCGAAATGTTCTTTTTGAGTCCAAACGGAAACGCAAAATAGTTAACGGACTGACCGGTCCAATCTTGAAGTCACTTACGAACATCGGTAATCTCAATGCGAAGTTCAGCCTCGCTCATCCGCCTTCCAAAATCAGCGTGCGTATGCGAGTGAGCACCAATCTCAATCCCTAGATTTGCCATGTTTTGGATCTCTTGGATGGTGTTCGGTCGCAACGGTTCTCCGCGAGCAAGATCATGCGGAAACGGTTTTCCCGTTTCAACAAAGTGGGTGGAAACAAAATAGGTGCACGGGATACCACGTTCGATCAAAGCCGGTATTGCGTCTTCACAATTCTCTCCGTAGCCATCATCGAAGGTGATTCCCACCATGGGTTTTTTACGGGTCCCGAGCATCTGCGAGTCTCGGATTTCGTCTAAGGAAGCAAGCGATGCATTCTTCGCGATCCAGTCCAACTGCTGTTCGAAGTTCCTCTTTTGAATGGACCAAGCGTTCATCGATTGCGTCGCGACGCGATGATAGAAGAGGATTGCCGCTGGAAACATGGCCTGACGCTCGAACGAATCAAATATTTTCGAACGCATGCGCGCAGTTACCCACCGATAAAGCGATAAGCCAATTTCTCGGTGAATCGTTGTCATAGGGGGAATATTTGGATGCGGAATTCAATCGACTTCACTGGAATCGTTACTCCGTTTACCGACCCGGTCTATTGAGTGAAGAAGAATTGATTGCGCAAACCACATGGCACGTGCTGTTCGTACCGATTGAAACGAAGTTGCTGGCGGATGTGCCAGTTGAGTAACGGTATCTGTGGCCGACTCGTTGCATTGTGCATTTTGCAAGGATTTACGTACTCGCTTGCACGCCTGTGACGATCTTCATGTAAGCGGCGATGTGAAAACGACCATCCGAACCCGATACGTCAGTGAGGGACTGGCGCAATTGCCCCTCGCTTACGCTTCGGGTTGGGATACTCCAATCCGTTGCTCGCCTATGAGTTGGCCCTCCGACCGGATCGCCTTGTTGAATCTCAAAAAACAATACTGAAAGAGCACACAATTGGTTTTGGTATACGTGCTGATGGCCATGGCTGCGATGGTTTGGGCGGTTGCAGTGGTGCGCTATCATGACATACTGACCGGCACCG
>JANMLD010000158.1:0-1443 GCA_031372345.1 Pirellula sp. | reverse complement strand
GCATCAACGAGGGGGAGTTGAGCCGCCTCAACGATTTGATGCAACACAGCAACGCATTTAAAGCAGGGCGTGTGAAGCTGGAACTAGGGCTGCTCAGCAGCGGATTTGAACTGCAACCCAAGGGACCGTTTGTACTCACCGTCAATCAATTGCTCAAGCGTTCGACGCTGCGGCGATCCTCACGCAGGCTTGCCTCTAGAGCGATCGACAGTTTCCTCGATCTGCGAGAAGGGGACCTGGTGGTCCATCTCTCGCATGGCATCGGAGTTTATCGAGGCATGGAGCTGATCGAAAAGCAAGGACAGAAGTTTGAGCACTTAACCATCGAGTTCGATGGTGGCACCAAACTCTACGTCCCCAGCAGTAAGATTGACCTCGTTCAACGCTATGTGGGTGCGACCAAAGCCAGGCCGAAATTGGCCCGTATTGGAAGCCAAGCGTGGGTCCGGCAAAAGATCGCAGCCGAGAAAGCCGTTACGGACATGGCTGCCGAACTGCTGGAGCTGCAGGCTCAACGTAAACACCTCACCGGTATCGCGTTCAAGCCCGATTCCGTTTGGCAAAGTCAATTCGATGGCTCGTTTCCCTATGAGGAAACGCCTGACCAAATCACCGCGATTGCCGCCACGAAGGCGGACATGATGAGCGTTCGCCCCATGGAGCGGCTTATTTGTGGTGACGTAGGATTTGGAAAGACCGAGGTCGCCATGCGAGCGGCATTCAAAGCGGTCGAAAGCGGCTATCAAGTGGGCGTGCTCGTACCGACGACGGTCCTGGCCGAACAGCATTACAAGACTTTCAAGAAAAGGATGGTGGAGTTTCCGTTCGAAATCGCCAAACTCAGTCGCTTTGAAACCGCGGCTGAGCAAAAGGAGACGCTGCGACGCTTGGCGCATGGTCAAGTCGACATTGTCATCGGAACGCATCGATTGGCTTCGGCAGACGTTCAGTTTTTTAACTTGGGACTGTTGGTCATCGACGAAGAGCAGAAGTTTGGAGTCGAGCTAAAAGAGCGGATGAAAAAATCAGCATTGATGGTGGACATCCTCACGCTCTCAGCCACTCCGATCCCGAGAACGCTGCATATGTCGTTGTTGGGCGTTCGCGATATTTCCAATTTAGAAACGGCACCGGAAGAGCGTATGGCCGTTGAAACGAGGGTCGTACGGTTTGACGACGCGCTTGTTCGCAATGCCATTTTGCGCGAATTGAATCGGGACGGCCAGATTTTCTTTGTCCACAATCGGATCGAAGACATGCATTCCATAGCCGCACGACTGCAGCGGATTGCACCCGAAGCCCGAATCCTCATTGGGCACGGGCAAATGGCCGAAGGGGTCCTCGAACAGGTCATGCTCGATTTCATCGAACATCGCGCGGATATCCTCTTGGCCACCACCATCATCGAGAGCGGCTTGGACATTCCCAATGCCAATACGATCT
>JANMLD010000094.1:0-4920 GCA_031372345.1 Pirellula sp. | reverse complement strand
GTAGCTGAGCGAGGCCCTACGCTCAGTGGAGAGTAGCTGAGCGAGGCCCTACGAGCGAAGGGCCTCGCTCGTCCACACCGTACGAGCGAAGGGCCTCGCTCGTCCACACGATTTATCGATCGTAGAATCGCCATGCCGGCGACTGCTTGGAAGATAAAGGCAGATCCAGCATTTTGGCTCGCAACAATTCGAACGGAAGATAGTTTTCTCGAAGAACCGCATCGTGAAACTCCCGATTCGTCATTTTGCCCGCCTGAACCACTTCGCGTTGCAGCGATCGCAACTGCAAGCCGCCTAGCATGTAGCCTGCCTGATAGAGAGGGCCATATCCGCCCATGATGGACCTGCGAACTTCGGCGGCCGCGGCGCTGGGTTCGTGCCCCACTTTGTCAATCAAATACTTGACGCATTCCTCGGCCGTCCATTTGCCAGACTGGTAGTTCAACGAAAAGAGAATGCGTGCGGCCCGATGCTTGCGCCAAAACAGCATTCCAACCCTGTCTTCCGGAGACTGAGCAAAACCCATATCCCAAAGCGCCATTTCCCAATAGAGAGCCCAGCCCTCCATCCAAAACGGCGACGAAAAAATCTCGCGATAGGGTCGATAGCGAGCTAGTGAATAGTACTGTAGGTGGTGACCTGGAATCAGTTCATGGTGCACCGTCGCTCGGCAGAAATGAATGTTATTGCTTTTGAGACTCATCAATTTTTCGCTGTGAGTCATGGTGCTGGTAGGAAACGAAACGATGATGTTGTCACCACCCAAGAAGTAGGGATTCACCCGCTGGGCTTCGGGTGTCATCATCTCGACGCGCCAACCATGTTTGGCCATTTCGGGGATCGAAATCAGATCGTTGCCCTCGAGGAACCGAATCGCTTCCCATGCCAACTCACGAATCAAGCGAGGCTGATCGCCCGGTTCCACATGCAGCGACTTGACTTGTTCAAGGGCTTTACGCCAATCACCGTCGAGCTTGAGCTCATTGGCTGCTTCCGTGAATCGATCTTCGCACCATTTCATTTCTTGCTCGCCAATACGGATCAGCTCTTGTGGCGAATACGGGATCCATGCGTACCTCAACTCTTTGAGCAAAGCGTCGTTGCCAATGGGGACTCCAACAATTTTGTCGGTATCGGAATCGTCCAAATTTGCAAGCTTTTCGCGAATGGCTTTTCGGTGGTTGGTAATAGCCTGCTTGGTCGCTTCGAAGGGTTTGGATGCCCACCAAGTGTACTTTGGGTCGTAGCCTTCATAGTAACGATGGGTATCTTGCATCTGCCGCGAAAACTGGTCGAGCAATACGGAGGCGTCGATGGCCACCGTTGGTTCAACGACGGCTGGCGTCGATTGAGGCGATTCCTTTTTGTCGGCAGCCTCCTTTGCAGGCTTTTGCAGTGCTTTGGTTAAAGCGTTTGCCTGGGTTGTGATCTCATCCAGAACGCTGGCCGCTTCTTCGGCAGTCAACGGCGCCCCGTGCTCCTTCGAAGCGCAGAATCGCATCATCTTGTCGGCGTAGGGAATCAATGCCTTTGCCGAAGTATTGCGTTCCTCCTTGCGATCCATGGTCTCACGATCATGTCGGATCTTGCTGTCGAGCAACAGCCAATCGATTTGATTGTCGCGATCTAGTTTTGCAAAATCGATCGCCGCTAGCTTGGCCTCCCAGCTTTTGAGCATGTTGCTGCGATATTCTTGACCAATGTGGTCAAGCGGAATACGAAACCTCTGGCCAAG
The DNA here is from genome assembly GCA_031372345.1 of Pirellula sp. Taxonomy (GTDB): domain Bacteria; phylum Planctomycetota; class Planctomycetia; order Pirellulales; family Pirellulaceae; genus JBKCUI01. The sequence continues at coordinate 3,185 of JANMLD010000094.1, read as the reverse complement.
GGTTTTTTGATCGGCAGCGTACTGAGAAATCAGGGACGAGATCGCGTGGTCATTCGAACTCGTCGCTAAAACAACAGCCTTATCTTCCTGTGTTTTCGTGGGAATGGCAACCTGTGGGGCTGCGTTTTGCAACGCCTTTTCCTGAGCGTACGAACTTGGCAAGACAATCAGTTCAGCCCGCAGGCCAAGCAAGCCGCATGCTATGAGGCACAGTCGGGTTTTCATTGAGATTTTGTTGGGTGGATAAGGATCAGGCCGCTTGATGGACACTCTGCAATTTAGGATGAACCACTTGGCCATCACGAGTGACCATCGTTTCACGAACGATTTCGTCTTCCATATTAATATTGGCCTGACCTGCCTTGACCATATTTTGCAAAAATTTCGCGACGTTATTTCCAAACATCAAGCTCGCATGGTAGGCAGCTTCAGAAGCGATGTTGGTTGGTCCGAGGATGGTGACACCAGAATCAAGAATGCGCTGATCCGCTTGTGTCAGGGCACAGTTTCCGCCCCGTTGGGCGGCAAGATCCACCACGACGGATCCAGGTTGCATGGCTCGGACTGCTTCGGCGGTAACCAGCAGTGGCGATTTGCGACCAGGAATGGCAGCTGTCGTAATGACAACATCGCACAGAGCGACGGTTTGAGCGAGTTGCTCTCGCTGTTGGCGATAAAAATCTTCATCCATGGCCTTGGCATAGCCACCTTTGTCTTCGGAATTCGAGTTGGCGATTTGCAATTCCACAAATTTGCCTCCGAGGCTCTCGACTTGTTCGCGACATGCAGTCCGCAAATCGTAGCCATAGACAATGCCACCCATTCTCTTAGCGGTGGCAATCGCTTGGAGGCCGGCAACCCCCGCCCCAAGAACGAATATCTTGGCGGCGGTTAATGTTCCGGCTGCAGTCATCATCATCGGGAATAACTTATGCAGTTCCATAGCTGCGAGGAGAACCGCCCTATAGCCAGCGATGGTGGCTTGAGACGACAAGATGTCCATGCTTTGAGCCCGCGTGATTCTGGGGATTAGCTCCAGCGCAAAGAGCGAGGCTCCCGTCTTGGCGATTGCCTCTGAAGCCTCGAGATTGCTGAGGGCGTCGCAACTCGCGATGATCCATTGGCCAGGTCGCATCCATTGCAAATCATCCGCCCCGTTGACCAGATTTTCGCCAGCCGCCCGCACTTGCGCGACTGCATCGGCGGCGAAAACCGCCGAGCGACTCGACACAATGGTCGCTCCCTTGCTGACGTAAACAGAATCTGGGTACCCAGCTCGTTCGCCAGCCCCCGATTCGACCAAGACTTCAATTCCGGACTTGGCTAATGCAGGAATGCTTGCGGGTGAAATCGCAACCCGTTTTTCGCCAGGAAACGTCTCTTTTGGGACTCCAACCTTCATGAACCACTCCGCTCAACAATAATTTAGGTATTGATCGAAAACCGTGGACTAGTGTTCGCAAAGCAAACGTCCAAACGTGGCAGATTAGTATACCATGTATGAAATTCCATGTCGGATCCTCGGATTACTTCGACACGCAGGCGCATTCAATACCTTTCGAAGGTTGCTTGCAGTCTTTGCCAAGCCGTCTGCTGGCATGCGCGCACCCCCCTCCAACGGGTTGCAGGTTTTATTGCCGGTTCAATGAGCGATAAAGTTCATTCGGTCTGAATGAATGGTACAATAAAACGCTTTTTCGACGGGTAAACCGGCAATAATTGATCGTTCGTCGACTAAAGAATGCGAAAGTCTGTCACTTCAACGACAATCGACTCAACGTCGATGAAGAAGAACGCACGAAGAGGTTGCTCGTCAATATAGTATAGACCTTCGGATAGAAACTCGCCTTTCTCCTTCGGGTCATTCTCCAGCTGATGACGGATTGTGTCCGCTGCTTGCAGCACCAGCACCGCTGATCCAACTACTTCCGCGATTCGAAAAAGCTCTGCGGCGGCATCCAGGGAAAACTCGACATCGTAAATCACTCAGCAACTCCGTCCCTGATCTTCGCCACCACTTGTGCCCACGAAAGACGCTTCCAGTCCTTGCTTGCTCGATTTCGTGCTCGTTCAATTTCCGCCTCGCTTGGCGGCCGGCGGACGACGCCAATTGTCTGTCCGTGCGAATCAACTAACTCGATTGGGCCTTCGTTGCGGCGGATTCGCTCGGCGATTTCTTCGGCAATTATTACTTTTGTCATGATTGGCTCTTTTGTCTCACCCATTCTACATTCGAACGGGGCTTTAGGCTATCTTCCCGCAATGGCTCAATTGCTCGCTCGACTCAGGTGGCTGATAATCACGGACAAAGTTGATCGGAATGGTGAGCGTTTCACCCTGTAGACCCTTGCATTGGCGACCGGAGCCATGGTGTTCGGTACATCCAGGCAAGAAGGGACGCAACTTGTTCTCGATCGAAATAGCGGTGCGTGGATAGTCCTCCAGCTTTGGTACTGGCCCAATGTTGCTTTGGCTATCCCTTGCATGCTGTTCTTTGTTTTCGCGATCTTCGCATCATTTTTGGGTCCATGAAGCGTCGACTCGTGGACCTTCTCCAGCTATCGAAGCTTTCAGGAGCTATGAAATGACCATCGAATCATTTATTGACACTTTGAACACCGAGCAACAGCAAGCGGCCTTCGACCTTCTTTGGCAGCGTCTTGCCGCCGACCCCCATTCATTGCCTTCTCCCAATTGGCACGGCGAGGTTCTTGCATACCGATCAGAGAATCCTAGTAGTAGTCCAAAGATGACGGTGTCCGAAGCCAAGATTGAAGTAAAGCGAATGGTTGATGAACGTCGAAATTCTCGATGAGGCACGCCTCGATATTGCTGATGGGGTGGCGTACTCGTACTCAATGAAATGGTACTCGTACTCGATGGAGTGATTCGAATCGAGTACGAGTACCGCAGATGGCTGAGCACGAGTACGAAAAGACAGGAATTGCGAATGAAAACTTGAGTCGGATGGTGGCGATCAGCGAGGAGTGTCTTTTTTCGAACATTTTTTGACACTCCTCGCCAATCGCCAGTGCCCACAAATCGACAATCGTGCTCGTGCTCAGTGAAACGGTGCTCCTGCTCGTAATCGATTGTTCCTATTCGAGCACGATCGGTGCCAACAGCCGCACACCCTCGGCAAAAGCATTTCGCTTTTTCCGGCCCTTTGCAACGGACTATCATCC
>JANMLD010000075.1:0-5148 GCA_031372345.1 Pirellula sp. | reverse complement strand
CTTTCAACGTTAAACTGCAGAGCTGTTTTTGCGACTCTACCCGGAAATTCGCCCTGGACCGTTTTCCGATTCGTGGCTATATTTCTAGACTCTTGGTCGTACGCTTCCCGATGTGACGCTCACCATCCCGAAAAAAGGACGGGTGGTTTGAGATGGCTGCATGGAATTGATCGGCAGCCAGGTATTTCAACTAATTCGTCACATTTGCATAAAAAAGGTGGAGGCTTTGCATGGTTAAGTTGTTAGTCCGTGACCGGGAAACGATTCAAGAGGCTGTACGCCGTTTTCGCAAACTGGTTGAACGAAGCGGGCTAAAAAAAGAAATGCGTCGCCGCGAGTTCTACGAAAAACCAAGTGAAATCAAGCGACGAAGCCGTCAACGAGCAGAACGACGCTCCCGACGCATGCGTTTGTTGGGCATATAGTCCGCAGCGCACACCCGAACAACTCGGGCGAATAGCTCAATTGGTTAGAGCACCACGTTTACACCGTGGGGGTTGGGGGTTCGAGTCCCTCTTCGCCTACTTCCGTTTCCAGTCCACATTCGGCGTTCTACACAAGCGAACGTATCAGAAAACACCATGAAAAACGACATCCATCCCAATTACGGCGAGACCAAGGTAACCTGCGGTTGCGGAAATACTTTTCAGACTCGCAGCATTCGTAAAGAGCTTCGCGTCGACATTTGCAATGTCTGCCATCCGTTCTACACAGGCAAATTGAAGTTCGTTGACACTGCTGGTCGCATCGAAAAGTTCCAGACCAAATTCGCTGCTGGCACCTACGCCAGTCTCGGCACGAAAAAACCAGCGCCAAAAAAGAAGTAGCTGCTTGAGCCAATCGGCGATGCTCTTGAATGAAGCTTCGCTTTCATGAAGTGGCTCTGGCAATCAGAATCTCAAGACCGTCGCAGATTGCCAACTGAGGCATGCGGCGGTTTTGTTTTTTACCCAGCCAAGACAACGAATGAAAATCCGCGAACAACTCGAGCAAACCCTTACTCGGTTTAATGAACTCGAAGCCATGATGTCCGATCAGACTATCTTGTCTGGCGATTCGTTCAAAATGGCCAATATCATGCGAGAGCACGGCGGACTGCTCAAGGTCGCAACCCTGTTTCGCAATTACGAGCGGATGGCGGCGGAACTCAAAGAACTGGCCCCGATGCTCGCGTCGTCGGATCCAGATGAGAGCGCCATGGCGCTCGAAGAGACGAATCGACTCAAAGCCGAACGCCAGACGATTTGGAATACGCTTCTCGACATGAGCATCGGCGGCGAAGATGCCGCTCGCACTCGATGCGTTCTCGAAATCCGAGCCGGTACGGGCGGCGAAGAAGCCGCTTTGTTCGCTCGGGATTTGTACGCGATGTACAAGCACCATGCGGACAACAAGGGCTGGAAAGTCGAAATCATGGACTCCAGCGTTACTGAGCGAGGCGGATTCAAGGAAATCATTCTGGGATTCGAGGGCGAAGGGGTCTTCCGCGAATTGCAATTCGAAAGTGGCGGGCACCGTGTCCAACGCGTCCCTGAAACCGAAGCACAAGGCCGTATTCATACCTCAGCAGCAACAGTGGCTGTCATGGCCGAGCCAGAAGACATCGAAATCGATCTCAAAAAAGAGGATTACCGCGTCGACAAGTTCTGTGCGTCTGGGCCCGGAGGCCAGCACGTCAACAAGACCGAATCCGCCATTCGATTGACTCACTACGAAACCGGTGTCGTCGTCCAATGCCAAGACGAAAAAAGCCAACTCAAGAACTTGGCAAAAGCCTTACGCGTTCTTAAAACGCGACTCTATGAAGCCAAACGCGAAGCCGAAATAAAGCAACGCTCCAACGAACGCATGTCCTTGATCGGATCCGGTGACCGCAGCGAACGCATCAGGACCTATAATTTCCCTCAGAACCGACTCACAGACCACCGCATCAACTTGACTTTGTACAAACTCGATCAAATCGTTGCAGGCGACTTGCAACCCGTTTCGGACGCGTTGATCGAATACGAACGTTCCACCTTGCGAGACGATTCCGATGCCTAGTGTGGTTCGGTGGTCCCCACCGAAGAATTGAGGCAGAGAAGTTGAAGCAAGGTGCAAAGATTGTCCACTTTTGCTCAGCATTTGTCGCCTTCTGCTCCGCATTTGTCGCCTTTTGCTCCGCAAAAGTGCGTTAACGAGGCGCACTTTCGCGGAGCGAAAGGCGACAATAGCACAGCCGCGGCCCGAATCCATAACCACCCAATAGCAGTACCCCAAGGACGACCAAGATGACCTCCACCAGCACGACGCAATCGGATCCGTGGACCATCTTGCGCCTCCTCCAATGGACGACCGAGCATCTCAAAAAGTCCGGATCCCCGTCACCACGCCTCGATGCCGAAGTTCTACTCGCCTATGCTCGAGGATGCGAACGCATCGCTCTCTACACCGCCTTCGCTGAAGAACCGGACGAGACCGTCAAAGCCAAGTTTCGAGAAGTCGTAAAACGCCGCGCACAAGGTGAGCCCGTTGCCTACCTAGTCGGCAAAAAAGAGTTCTACTCGCTCCCATTTCAAGTGTCCAAAGATTGCCTCATCCCTCGGGGCGAAACCGAACATGTCGTTGTCGAGTGCCTGGATCGCGCCAAACCCATTCTGGCGGCAGAGCCCACCAAACACTTTAATATCGTCGACGTCTGCACCGGCAGCGGTTGTATCGCGGTCAGTGTCGCCAAGCACCTGCCCCAATGCACCATCACCGCAATCGACCTAAGCCCAGACGCCGTCGTAATCGCCAAGGCCAATGTTGAGCAACACCAATTGACAGACCGAGTCTCCGTCGTTGAATCCAATTTGATGGACACCGTCCCGGACAACAGCGTCGACTTTGTCTTGAGCAATCCCCCTTACGTGTCCGAGGCTGAGTACGCAAAACTCGACAAAACCGTGCGAGAACACGAACCGCGAATGGCCTTGGTCGGTGGGGCCACGGGCATGGAAATCATCGAACAGTTGGCATCCCAAGCAGCAAAAAAAATGGTCGCAAACGGCTGGTTCATATGTGAACTGTCGCCCATGATCGCAGATCAAGTCGAGAGCCTCATGGCCAGCACGAACCAGTGGACCAACATTACAATCGTTAAGGACCTGGCCCGCCTCAAGCGACTCGTAGTCGCCCAACGCCCCGCCACTTGACCGCTCTTTTGCTTCTTTGTTTTTCAAACTTCAAACTTCCCAATTCAAACTTCCTCAGTCCTAGAAACACACTCAATATGCAAATGGAAAAACTGGTGTCGCTCTGCAAGCGACGTGGATTCATGTTTCAATCCAGTGAGATCTACGGTGGGCTTAACGGCTTCTGGGACTACGGACCGTTAGGTGTCGAATTGAAACGCAATATCAAAGACGCATGGTGGCGCGATATGTGCCAAGGGCACAACGAACTCATTCAACCCGAAGGTGCACCTGGCACTTATGAAATGGTCGGTCTCGACTGCTCGATCATTATGCATCCGCAAGTTTGGAAATGCTCTGGGCACTACGATCTCTTCCACGACTTCATGGTCGATTGCAGAGCTACCAAGAAACGGTATCGATTCGACCAAGTGCGAGGCAAATGGGTTGCTCGCGGTGAACAAAAGATCTTCGTAACCATGTTTGCCGACGCAGAGCTGGAACAAGAAGAAGTCACACGGCGGGCGCTCAAGTTCTTTAATCTTCGAAACAAGGACGTGGGTCAACTCACTTTCGGTGATTCCTTTTTGACGCTCGACAAACTCGATCCGAGCCAGCGTCCAAGTGTCTTAGGTCCCGACACGACGGAGCTAGGAACCTTGACCGATCCGCGAGAATTTAACCTCATGTTCAAGACCTATGTTGGTGCCTTGAGCGGCGAGGAAGGTGCGGCGTTCTTACGTCCCGAGACAGCCCAAGGCATCTTCGTAAATTTCAAGAATGTCGTCGATAGTACGCGGATTCGCGTACCGTTTGGTGTCGCGCAAGTTGGCAAGAGCTTCCGAAATGAAATCACGCCTCGGAATTTCACCTTTCGTTCGCGGGAATTCGAACAAATGGAGATCGAGTTCTTTTGCAATCCAAATGATTCACCGAAGTGGTACCAGTACTGGCGAAATCGCCGGTTGCAGTGGTACCTATCGCTCGGCCTGGCCAGCGATCGATTGCGATTGCGAGAACACCATCAGGATGAATTGGCACACTATTCGTGTGGCACCGCGGACATTGAGTATGCGTTTCCTTTCATGCCAGAAGGTGAGTATGGCGAACTCGAAGGGATCGCACATCGAGGCGATTTCGATTTGCGTTCGCATTCCGAAGGGAAACTCGATCCCAAAACGCAGCCAATGGTTCTCGAACTCAACGACCAAGGTCAGCCGAAGCATCGGGGCAGCGGCAAAGACCTTTCGTACCGCGATGATCTCACCAACGAGCGATTCATACCGCATGTGATTGAGCCGTCGGCTGGGGCAGATCGAGCGACCCTGGCATTCCTGTGCCAAGCGTATCATGAGGATGAAGCCCCGGACGAAGACGGCAAATTGCAATCGCGTTCGGTCATGCGGTTGCACCCAAGGCTTGCGCCGGTCAAAGCAGCAATTCTGCCTCTCGTGAAGAAGGACGGCATGCCGGAAGTTGCAAAAGAGATCTACACGGCTCTCAAGCAGAAGTTCAATGTCTTCTACGACGAGAAGGCAGCGGTTGGACGGCGTTACCGAAGGCAAGACGAAATTGGCACCCCTTATTGCATCACGGTCGATACGCAAACATTGCAAGACCGTACCGTAACCATCCGCGATCGAGACACACTGGAGCAGTGGCGTATTAAAATCGACGACTGCGTAAGCGAAATCACCTCGCGAGTGACCTAGTGTAGCACGGCACTCCGTGCCGTGGTTCCCGGGCTCCCAGGAGTTGTGGACCCTCCACCCCTCCAACGCCTCACCCCTCACCCCTCACGCCTCACCCCTCACCCCTCACCCCTCACCCCTCACCCTTCACCCTTCACCCCTCACCCCTCACCCCTCACCCTTCACCCTTCACTCTTCACCCTTCACTCTTCACCCTTCACCCTTCACCCTTCACCCTTCACCCTTCACCCTTCACCCTTCACCCTTCACCCTTCACCCTTCACCCTTCACCCTTCACCCTT
>JANMLD010000022.1:0-30108 GCA_031372345.1 Pirellula sp. | reverse complement strand
GCCGCTGCCATCGAGAACGGATCCGCCCTTAAGCAAAAGGTCGAACCGCTCGATTGGCTCCTGTCCGTTAAGTCTTGAATCGCTCGCTGAGCTGAGAGAAAACAGGAAATCGAGAACGAGCAAGAAACAAAAAAGGACTTTAGGGATTCTCATTCGCGATTCTCTTGTTCTTTGGCGAGCGATGGGGCAAAACGTTTGCTGCAAACTTTGTGAGAAATCAGCATATGCGTGAAAACTCACGAGCTTCAGCTATAGATCTAGTTTAGCACGGCAAACCATAACGAAGAGCTGTGATTGGACGTTCAAATCCAATCTGATTCTCGCTAATCGCGTGACTGGCGGGCAACATTGCGCTCCTGAATTTGCCTGCTAATCACGCGAATCGACGCGAATCAAATCGCAAAATGGAATAACAGTCCTACACTCCTACACTCCTACACTCCAATTCTCCAATTCTCCAGTTCTCCAGTTCTCCAGTTCTCCAGTTCTCCAGTTCTCCAGTTCTCCAGTTCTCCGTGTCGCCGCAGCGCCGTCTTAAAGCTGGGATGAATCCCAGCACTCCAAAGATTTAACCCACCATCAAAAACACGCGTGCGGCGGCCAATGCTCCTAGGATGGGGCCGATTACCGGGACCCAAGCGTATTCCCAATCGCTGTCCCGTTTTCCTGGGATTGGCAAAAAGAAGTGCATTAGTCGTGGCCCCAGATCTCGAGCAGGATTGATGGCATATCCAGTCGTTCCACCCAAGGAAAGGCCGATTCCGAAAACCAACAAGGCAACTGGTACGAGCCCCAACGAACCGAGTCCAAGGAGTGGCGGTTTCATCCCGTCATGGCCGATCATGTTTTCCAATGTAGCAGCTTCGCTGAGCAGTATGGCCAATACCAGTACAAAAGTTCCGACCGCTTCGCAAAACAGAGATTGCATGGTGCCACGGATGTTAGGCGATGTGCAAAAACATGCGAGCTTGTCATCGGCATCGTCCGTGGCTAAGAAGTGGGCTCGATAAAAAGCAAAGACGATCGTTGCACCGACCATGGCTCCCAACATTTGGGCAATGATGAATTCGATTGCTTTGGTTGCCGCAATCTTTCCCACGGCGAGCAATCCCAAGGTGAGTGCGGGATTGAGGTGCGCACCACTTGCTTTGGCACTGCAAAGAGCACCAACAAAAACCGCGATCCCCCAACCAGCCGTGATAACGATCCAGCCGCCACCGTGGCCTTTGGTCTTGGCGAGTACGACGTTGGCAACCACACCGTTTCCCAACAGAATCAAAATCATAGTCCCGAGGAATTCAGCAACGAAAGGATTCATAGAATTTAGGCCTTAAGCAAGCAGCAGAGAAAAGAGGAATAGTCGTATAGTAGCAGAAGTCGTGAGACCGATAAGTGGCGTAGAGCGTTTAGAACAACTTGGCGCGGCATTCGGGTGCAGGGTTCTCGGCACGGAGTGCCGAGCTACACTAGGGTATATAGTTTTTTGCGATCTGTTCAAAGGAATTGATTTGGGTTGACTGCCAAGCCGCGTCGCGGTTCAACTCCTTTGCCATCCATTGTGCAACCTCGGGCGCCATGGCAATCGCGGCGCGGGCATTTAGGAACAATGCTCGCGTGCGACGCGCGAGAACATCTTCCACCGTTCTCGCCCATTCGTTTCGCACCGCCCAAACAACTTCGGCTGCACGAATCGGCAAATCTGGATGCAACTGTTCGCCCAGTTCAACCTGAACTTCAATCATTTTTTCGATCAAGGAAGCATCGGTCCCGTAAGACTGGTAACGCGACGAAATCGGTATAGAACCATCCAATGGGCAACCATGCAGTTTCAGTTCATGGGTCATTGAAGGTCGACTCGTAAATCCAGATGATTCGATTGCTCGATCGATGCAGTCCTCGGCCATCTGACGGTAGGTGGTCCATTTCCCGCCGGTAATGGTCAGCAAGCCTGAAGTCGAAATCTCGATGGTGTGGTCACGCGAAAGCGATGCCGTCGACTTACCTTGATTGCCAGTTACGAGCGGCCGAATCCCAGCGAAAACGCTTAAACAGTCATTGCGACTGGGACGGCGAATCAAGTACTCGGCGGCGGTATCCAACAAGAATTGGATCTCGTCATCACGGGCCTTTGGCTCCTCGGTCGCAGTCGGAACCAAAGTATCGGTGGTGCCGAGCAGAACGTGATCGTGCCACGGGATGATGAACATCACACGGCCGTCTCGAGTCTTCGGCACAATGAGAGCTGTGTCGCCTGGGAAGAAACTTTGGGGTAGGACAAGATGGATTCCTTGGCTGGCTGCCACGAGCGGTTTAGCATCCGGTCGGTCGAATTTTCGAATCGAATCGCAAAACGGACCTGTTGCGTTGATAATGCATTTGGCTCGAAGCTGATGCACGTTTCCAGTCTCCTCATCGCGAAATGATAGACCATCGAGTCGGGGCCCGTGGTTCTTGGACAATTCCAAAACCCGCGCACCGTTGATCAATATAGCCCCTTGTTCGGCCGCGGTCTGGACCATATTGATCAACAGCCGAGAGTCATCAAATTGGCCATCGCGATAGGAAATTCCAGCACTCAAGCTGAACGGCGACAGGGCTGGCAATTTCGAAAGAATCTTGCTCTTAGAAAGGGTCATGGATCGGTGAAAACCTCGGCCTTGTCCAAGCCAATCGTAGAGTTTCATTCCAATCCCGTAGAATGCCGTCTCGATAAGATTGCGACACGGCAGGATAAACTCAAGTGGGTGGACGAGATGCGGTGCGTTGCTGAGGAGTCGACTGCGTTCAAGAAGCGATTCTCGAACTAGCGAGACATTGCCTTGCCTCAAGTAGCGAACGCCGCCATGTATCAACTTTGTAGAGCGACTGGATGTGCCTTTGCCAAAATCGGAAGCTTCGAGCAGAACGACGGATAACCCGCGAACTGCGGCATCCAAGGCAGCGCCGACGCCTGAGGCACCGCCACCAATGATGATCAAATCACTGGGCTCCTTGCGATTCAATGCGACTGCAAGATGATCGTCGCGATGGTGCGGACGAGGCATCAATTATTGTTCCCATTCCATGGAACGCTCCAGGGCTTGTTTCCAGCGCTGGCGGCGATAAGCGACTTCGCTTAATTTCATGTTTGGCTCGAAGACGCGATCGGATTGCCAAATCGACTCGATTTCAGAATGGTCTTTCCAAAACCCGACGGCCAGCCCGGCTAAGAATGCGGCTCCCAACGCAGTGGTTTCGATGATCTTCGGTCGTACTACCGGCGCTTGAAGAATATCGGCTTGAAATTGCATCAGCAGATTATTGGCAGCGGCACCACCATCGACACGCAACTGGTTGATACCAATGCCGGAGTCTTGTTGCATGGCATCCAGGACGTCTGCAACTTGATATGCGATTCCTTCCAGTGCTGCGCGGGCAATGTGCCCTTTGGTTGTTCCTCGCGTGATGCCGAGTATGGTACCGCGAGCATACGCATCCCAATGCGGCGCTCCGAGTCCCGCAAAAGCGGGGACCAGAAAGATGCCGCCACTATCGGGAACGCTAGCTGCCAGCGACTCCACTTCGCTGGAGGACTGAATGATCCCCAACCCATCGCGGAGCCATTGGATAGCAGCCCCAGCGATGAAGACACTCCCTTCCAAGGCAAATTGTGACGGTGCGTTCGGTCCGAGCTTCCATGCCAACGTAGCCAAAAGGCGATTTTTTGAAATCTGAGGCTTGTCTCCCACGTTCATCAACATGAAACAACCTGTACCATACGTGTTTTTGGCCATTCCATGACGCGAGCAGTTCTGACCGAACAAGGCCGCTTGTTGATCACCAGCCATACCCGCTATCGGGATACACCGATCAAAAATACCGGTTGCAGTCTCGCCGTAAACTTCACTGCTTGAACGAATGCTTGGTAACATGGAGCGAGGAACGTTGAACAGCGTCAGCAATTCATCGTCCCAATCGCCCGTCGCCAACTGGAACAGCATTGTTCGCGATGCATTGGTAGGGTCAGTAATATGCAGTTGGCCCTTAGAAAGTCTCCATAACAACCAGGTGTCGATCGTGCCACAGGCCAGCTCGCCGCGTTCGGCTTTGGCTCGCGCGCCCGGCACATTATCCAAGATCCACTGGATCTTGGTGCCGGAGAAATACGCGTCAATAACCAACCCCGTTTTTCTCTGAATTAAATTGGAGTGACCCGCTTGCCGCAAGCGATCGCAAACGTCAGCGGTACGGCGGTCCTGCCAAACGATGGCGTTGTAGAAGGGACTGCCGGATGCTCGATCCCAGACTACGGTGGTTTCACGCTGATTCGCGATACCGATGGCTGCAATTTGCGATGGCAGAACGCCACCCTCCGAGATCGCTTTCCGAGCAACGGCTAATTGAGACGTCCAGATCTCTTCGGGATCGTGTTCGACCCAGCCGTTTTGAGGATAAATCTGCCGAAATTCCTGTTGAACGACCCGTTCAATCGTTCCATCGCGACCGAAGAGAATTGCCCGCGAGCTGGTGGTGCCTTGGTCCAGAGCCAGGATGAACGACATAGGAAAAACCTTAATCCAGGGAGAGGTAAGTACGGATCGACAACCCCGAGTATACCGTTTTTCCGAACAACGCTCGAGGCAACGCATGCCATCACGATGGAAATCAACCATAGCGAACTTGGCTCCGGAACAGCGGTAATTCCGTAAACGCTTTGCAAGCCTGCAATATCGTCGGGAGACAACTGGCGATTGATGAAGTTGCAACAGTCTGGAAAGCTACCGACGTACATCACATCGCCAACTCCGTTGGCCGGATGGCCAAGTCCAATAGCCGAATGCCCAAGCTCATGAAGAATAAGCCCCTCAAGATCGTTTTTGTAAACGCCACCGGCATAAAAAATATCCCCCTCGTTACCTGCCGCTCGAATGAATTGGGAATCGAGATTGATGAGGACATCGCCCGCCAGTGCATCCGGGAAATTCAAGTCGTCTCCAGGCGGACCATACCCGACGGCACCGGCAAACGAGAATGGAGTATTGTTCCCGGCGTGAAAAGCCCCGATTCGAATATCGATTGCCGAGGAAGCAGCGCTTGTGCCGCCGCTCGGTGCACTGTTGTCGGTAACCTGTTGAAACGTCAGTCGCCCTGCAGCAGCGGTGGACCAGGTATTGAACGCATTCTGAATGGCAAGGTTGAATGCACCACCGCCATAAGTTCCGTCAAACAGAGTTCGCAATGAAGAAATGTCACTGGTCCCGGTTGCTCCATCGGCGATCAACGGGTGCCCGGTGGCCAGGGTCGTGCCTTGGTTCATGAAGGACCAAGTAATCGTATCGCTGGGCGTTCCATGCACTCGATCCCCCCACTTCGAGCCAAATCCGTTTCCGAAAGTTACAAATCCCCCGTAGGTCGAGTTCCCGAAAAGGGAAAGTATGGAAGCCAATAATACAGATAATTTGAGAATGCACGGTTTTTCAAGAATCATTTTGATGCTCCGACTGCATGTTCATTAGGTGATGGCGTATATCATTGCAAATTTTAAACTTGGTACTATGCAATATGCGCGAATACCAACGACCCTTACAGTTATTAGTCCATTTTGTTGAGACGCAAAATGGATCCGAACTTGCCAGTTCGATCCTCAGTTATGCTGCCAGTTGACGTGGGTTGTTTTGATGGTGGGATCGGTGGCTGGCAGGCAGCAAGGACGTCCGTCGGCGGAGCGACGGACCTACGGCCTAACGATTTGTATTCAACGTTTTGTGATGCATTTGTTGATAGACAAAGTATGTGTTTGCAAAATGCATGCAACTCCCTTCCGCTTCGAGTTGCAAACCAACTCGAATCGTCGTTGGCTCCGCCCAGCCTTGAGAATAGACACCTGACAAGTAAGATCGAGCCATGAAGATCCCACCGCAGCAACCTCCGCCACCACCACTTCCATCCCCATCATCCCCATCGCCATCCTCTGGATTGCCAGCCCCAGGTGACGGGCCATTTCCCCGAAACCCGAAACTACCATCGGGTGGCGGCGGATTATCTCCATCCGGACTATCGCCTTGGTTCGGAAGCGTTGGGGTGCGGGTCGCAAATGCATGCGCCTCCCAAATGCCTTGCTTGTCTCGCACTTGAACCAAGGTCGAGGCGTCGTCCGTAACCGCATACTTCGCAATCAAACTCAACTCTTCTGCCACTCCGCCATAAAGTGCCACGTTGAACCTCGCAAGGAAATGGTCAAAGTACGACTTCTTGTACGCCGTTGACTCGACAAAGAATTGGAATTCGCCTGCCGGGAATGGAGTGGGCTTCGGGTCAACTTCAAATCCTTGTTTTGCTGCAGCACTCAGTGCTTTTGCACCCGCCTTATTTGCAATGCCTTCGTCGCCGTTGTTGAACACCGCGTCGCCGATGTTGAGTTGCGGTCCACTCTTACTAGGGTCTGTTAAGTTGAGGTTTCCATCAATTCCTCCACCCAACGGCCCGGTCAATGAGAAGTCGCCACTCAAGCCAGCACCAATTCGCCCGCCCTTCCCGCCGACTCGGAAACTATAAGGATCATCTCCTCCGAACTCGAGCAATGTTGTCAGCACTTCAATCTGGGACGAAATTAGACCTCCAAAATCCGCGATGGCTTGCATCCCACTAGGATCGGTAGCCCCAGTGGGTCGATTGGCAACGTACCGCCGCAAGTTTGCGTCGCCGGCACAAAAACCCAAAGGATCTTCGGACATGAATACCCCAAGTGTTGGCATGTAGAATCGGGCTCGGTAATTGTAAAGTCCTGTCTCCGAATCGTACTCCCGGCCGGTGTACTTGAAGCGGTCACCAACGCTCGGGTTGGTCTCCCCGGCTACCGCGCCAAACGCGTTGTAATTAACATGATCGACGACCGTGCCAGCCGAGTTTGCCAAATCACGTACGCTTCCAAGTCGGTCCGGCAAATACCAAACGATCCCCTCGGTGGGACGCTGTCGAGCAATTAACTCATCCACGTTGGGGCCAAATAGATAGCGGGAGAGCGCTATCCCACTGGCATCAAAATCAGCCCAAACGCGATCGCGATCATACACTGTGTATTTAGTCGTGCCACCGGAAGTAGAGGCAATTCGACGATCGAAGACGTCGTAGGTGTAACGGAATTGAGCGAGCGATGTGCCCGTCGAGCTGAAATCTTCGACTGCAGTAAGCCGATTTCGGTAATCGTAGCTGTACTTAGTAACTGCTTGCGTCGCATTATTCGTCTTTTGGACTAAGTTGCCTTCCTTGTCATAAGAATATCCAAATGTACTATCCGACTGGATGCGATTGTTGGGGCCGACGACTAGGCTGCTCGTCTTGCGATTGCCTGCCGCATCGTAGCTGAATGCCTCGTCGTCTCGAGCCGAGTAGTCGGCTGATTTGAGCTGGCCCGCTGAGTCATAAGTGTATTGATCCGTCCGACCATTAACGGTTTCACCGATCAGTTGGGATGCTTTGTCATAGGTGTAGCCGTACTCCGCCAAGAGATCGGCTGCGGAGTTAACGTGAGAGAGACGAGATAACCTTCCGGCTGCGTCGAAGCTCTGAAGCGTCTTTCCAGCCGAGATGGTCCCCGCAAGATCCGTATAGCGATTCAGCTCGGTTCGCTGGCGTGTCGCATCGTATTGGAAATTCACTCGCGCAGGATTGATTCCCGGTCCACTCCATGATTCGCTGGACAAGAGGTTGCGAACATCGAACGTGGAATTTACCTTAACCCCTAAGTTGTCGGTGACGGAAAGTCGATTGCCCATCGCATCGAAGCTGTAATTCAAAATGACGCGTGGTAGATTGGGAGTACCCAAATTGTCGACCGAAGTAACTCGGCTATTCGTGTCGTACACGTAATGGTAGGAACTATCTGAATCAGAAGCAGTGGTCAGGTTCCCATTAGCGTCGTACGCCGAAGCGATCGAATGAATCACGCCTCCGCCAGCTCCTAACCAATCCTCTCGAAGCAATCTGTTGTCGGCGTCGTAACTGTACGCGTGCGTCCGTCCGTTGCGGTCAATGGTTTGCGTAAGATTCCCGACGGCGTCATAGGACATCCTAGCGACATTCCCCAATGGGTCGGTGCGGGCGACCAACCGATTGGCAGCATCGTATTGAAAGTTGGTAACTTGGCCCAAAGGATCGGTAACACTGGTTCGAATTCCGACGGAGTTATAGCCATACCGTGTGACATTGCCAGCCGGATCACTGGAGCTAAGCAACTGGTTTCTTGCGTCAACCGTGAACGCCGACGTTCGTCCAAGTGGATCGGTAGCGGTCTTCGTATTGCCTAAGGCATCATAGGTAAAGGAAGAAACGTTTCCAAGCGAATCAATCTGCTTGGTCAAATGGTTCATTGCATCGTATTCAAAACGGGTCGTTTGACCGAGCTCGTTCGTTCGGGAAATGACATTTCCTCCTTCATCATAAGTGAACGAATTTCTTCCTCCGGCGGCGTCGACTGAGACTTCAAGTCGTCCACGCGCACCGTACGTAAATCGTGTGATATTGCCCAACGGATCCGTTGCACTTTCGATCTTGCCTGATGCATCGTATTTCATCGATGTTACTGCGCCGGCCGCATCGATCACACGGACCAATCGACCTAGCGAATCGTATTCGTAGCGATTCCCTCCACCATTGCGATTGGTCTGTTTCTTCAAATTCCCGACCGCGTCATATTCGTACGATTCGGCTGCACCAAGGGCATCGATTTTCTTCACGACGCGGCCCATGCCGTCGTACTCGTACCGCCACACATGGCCGTTGGCATCGGTAACGCTGGTTCGATTTCCGGTAGCGTCGTAGCCGTAGAGTGTTTCGTGCCCAAGTGCATCGGTCACGGAGGCGACGCGGCCATCTGCACGATAAGCGTACTGCATCGCGTTACCAAGCGGATCGGTTCGTTTTGCAAGCTGATTGTTGGCGTTGTAATGGTTAAGGACCACGCCTCCGTTGGCATCGATCTCTTTGGTTCTACGCCCTGCGTCGTCATATTCGAATCGGCTGACCCCACCTGCCGCATTGATTATTTTCTCCAGATTGGAACCAACGTAACTGGTTTGCGTCAATCCTCCTAGCGGGTCTTTCTTTGTTAGTGGACGTCCCGTCGCATCGTAGGTGTAAATGGTTTCATTGCCATGTTCGTCGACGTCGCGAGTGATTCGGTTGAGCGGATCGTACTGGAACAGATTCGTCTTTCCATCAGCGAAAATAACCTTGGTCGGTCTCGGTCCGGCAGCGTATTCATATTTTGTTTCGGCGCCGAGGTTGTCAATAAAGCTAGTCGAGCGTCCTTTGTCGTCGTATTGGTAAAAGCTGCTGCTACCTTCGGCGTTGATATACTGGGTGAGATGGCCTCGCTCGTCATAAACGAGGGTTCCGGTGTGCCCCATCGAATCCGTTGCAGTGCTGATTTGGTTATCGGCGGCAAACGTGACCTTGCTTGTGTTCCCTAACGGATCGGTCATGCTCACGATATTGCCGCGGCTGTCAAAGACGCGTGTTACTTTGAACCCAAGCGGGTCGGTCGCACTGAGGACATTGCTCGAGGCATCGTATGTTAAGCTGCGAACGACGCCGAGCGGGTCCGTCACGGAGATCGCGTTCCCTCGATCGTCGAATGTCGTCTTGGTCGCGAATCCTGTACCGTCGACGTTTGTCTCTGTCAGAGCCCCAGGATCATAGGTGTTCCTGACCGCGTTTCCAACCGCGTCGGTACTGGACGTAAGTCGCCCTTGCGGGTCGAATTGCGTTGTGAAGGCGAGCTTGCCTCGCGGATCAAGAATCGTATTTAGAAAATGGGGGGGCTGTGACAAGTAAGAGTTGGTGGTCGTTAGTCCTGCCTGATCTTTGATGGATACCAGATCGCCTGCAGCGTTATAGGTATAAACGATACTGTTGCCCGCTGGATCGACGATTCGCTCAATCCTATCTTGTGGATCCCGAATGAATCGAACGGAGGGACCGGTCGAACTGAAGACTCCGTCAGCACGGAATTCGAGCCGATTGCCGCTGCGGTCAATGACATTCACAAGGCCATCGAACTGGCCATATTCGTAGACAACACCGAACTTTGTCGTAAGTCGATACGCGCTCGGATTGAAGGGGTCGCCAAAAAAGCTACTGTAGAACGATCCGTTAATATTGCGCAGTGGAACGGAACCCACGTCTAGTTGGTCCGTCACGCCAGGATCTGGAACGAACTTCGGTGAATAAGACCCGCCGCCAAAGAAACTGAATTGCCGTTCAGGTTTAAACGTGAACCCGACTCGGCGCCCTTCGGGGTTGGTCAAGTATACCTTCGTCCCTTCCTTGAATGGCGTCGCAGCGAAGAACAAGCCCTGCTCTTCCAACGGATTCACCGGGATCGTTTCGCGGATCTGAGCATCCTGAACGGACAGCGACCAGCCGTAGCCAAAGTCACCTTGCTCGTTGGCATTGCGACTGTCGTACGATCTTGTAATGGTGATTGGGATTCCTGCTACTGCAACGCTCAAGTCAGTGAAGTCGAGCTTCAGTTCTCCTAGCTTCAATTGACCATCCAGGCTTAGTGGCACGATCTTGGCTGAGACATTATCGCTTAAGTCCTTGGCTAGTATGCGAATGACGTAGTCGTCGTTGATGAGCGTCGTTGGGTCAAATGTTGCCAACACTTTGTCAACGGCATTCACGTTGCTTGTGATCAGAGTCGTATAGTCCGGATCGATCTCTTCTGGTCGATTGACGTCCACCAAATCCGCGCGACCAATGTCGATGCGGTAAAATTGCAAGTTATTGTCGGTGATCGATCCGACGATATCGGTAAGCTTCGTGATCGTGGTGTTTTGCTGAGGTGAAGTCAAGCGAATCGTTGGGCCCTGGGTATCCGATGGGTCAAAGACTCGCAGGCTGACAGTAGAATTCCCTTCGTTTCCTGACGCATCGCGGGCCGTGGCCTTTAGTGCATAGAGACCAGCGACGTCACCGCGCAATGTGATCGAATGATTCGCATCCAGCACCAACGGCTGGCCATTCATGGTCAACCTCACGTCGACGACTCCAACGTTATCGCTAGCTTGTACGACAACGACCGTATTCTGTCCCAAGGCAACTGGATTGGCACTGAGCCGCAATTCAACCCGCGGTGCTATCGTGTCGGGTGTGACGGCTAATACAAAAAGCTGCGTGGCTACCGCACCATAAGAATCGGTCACTCGCAGTGCAACTAGGTTGGTCGATGGGACGCCCGGTTCTGTTTGCCAGATGACTCGACCCAGCCCATCCAGTGTCATTCCAGCCGGTCCCGTGACCAAAGAATAGCTGAGTGCATCCCCCTCGGGGTCGGTCACTTGCAGGTCATAATGATAGGTGCTACCTAGCGCGACGCTTGTCACCGCCTGCGAGGTAATGACCGGTGCCTGATTGACGCGGGCTAAGATTGCGAATCGCTGAATGCTACGGCCACCAGCGCTGTCTTGTGCGGCCACTTGTACTAAGTGACTACCGGCTTGCGCGAGCGTTGGTGTCCAAGTAATAAGCCCACTGGCCGGGTCGATCTGCATGCCTACTGGAGCAGACACAAGGGAATACGCGATGCTATCCCCTTCCGGATCGATTGCATTGACGTCGTACTGGTACAGTGCATCAACTCGAGCTCGGAAGATGGCCCGCGAGGTGATGATCGGTTCCTGATTCCGGACGATTTGCGACACGTTGACCTGAAAACGCTGCGTCGACTTGTTGCCACGTGAATCGGTTACTTCAACTGTCGCGTTGGCGGTACCAAGCTGACCCAAAGTCGGTGTCCAACGAATAATGCCACGTGCCGAATCGATTGTCATGCCCGTCGGACCAGTCTTGATCACATAGTTGAGCGGATCGTTTTCAGGATCGACTGCCCGCACTCCGTACACGTAACGATCATTGACGACGGCTTCACTAGGGGCACGTGAGAGGATCGACGGACCAAGGTTGGCACCAGACACATTCAGCGAAAAACTTTGCAATGCTTCGAGACCCAACGGATCCCTAGCTGAAACCACAAATCGCTGTAAGCCAAGCTGGTCGAGAGTCGGTGTCCATCGCAAGGTGCCATAGCGGCGATCCAATGACGCACCATGCGGTGAATCGACTAGCGTCCACTCCACGGGATCTTTATCATCATCCGCCGCTTTTAAATCGTATTTGAATGGTTCACCGACGGTAGCACGGAACGCGGACGGTGGCGACACAATGCGTGGCGCAGCGTTATCGGAATTGGAAACGACTTGAAGCGAAACGCTCTGCGAAACGCTTCCTCCACGACTGTCGGATGCACTCAAAACGATTGCGTGTGAACCAAGCTGCGATAACGTTGGAGTCCAACTGACCAATTGCTGGCTGGCATCGAGAATCATTCCCGTCGGCGCGGTCGGCAAGCTGAGCGTGATCGGATCGCCGTTGGGATCGTCAGCAGAGACGACATAAACCCACGTCTGCCCCGCTAGAATCGTCAACCGAGGCAACGAATGGAGGATCGGTGCGACGTTGGCTACGGTGGCAACGACTTGAACCCTGAACCGCTGTTCCGTTCGGCCCCCTCGACTATCCTTGGCAACCAGCACAACATCAACTGCGTCAGCACTTGTTGGGGTGAAACTCAAAACTGCATTCGCGTCCGAGTTGGTCAACGACGACAAGGTCATGCCAGAAACCGGTGCCACTAGTTCAAACATCAATGGATCAGCGTCCGCGTCCTGGACATGCAATCGATACTCCCACGGATTGCCAACCGACGCGTTTGTCACGGGTGAAGAAGTGATGACCGGTGCCGTATTGGATGCGTCTACATTGATTTGGAACGATTGCAGCCAAACGCCACCTTGTCCATCGTTGACTCGGATCACTACTTGTTGCATTCCAGCTTGATTCAATTGCGGTATCCAACCAAGCAATCCTGTCGCGGCATCGATTACCATTCCGTGTGGGCCTAAAGGCAAATCAAACGTGAGGGAGTCGCCATCGGGATCTCGACCTTGAGCTTGGTATACCAACTTTGTCCCGACCGAAGCAATCAATGGTGGCGTACTGACGAAAATCGGATGGACGTTAAACGCTTGACTCTGCCCGCCAGTGACGGCAATGACAAACTGTTGCTTGGCCATACCGCCACGGCCATCGAAAACACTTACAGTTATCGGTTCTTGCTCGTATGCCGATTTGGTTACATCCCAATTGATTAATCCCGATGACGCGTTGATTGTCATCCCAACAGGCGCATCGAGCAACTTGAATGATAATAAGTCGTCGATCGAATCGGTCACTTTCACTTGGTACAAATACAATACGTTTACCTGTGCCGTGGTGATCGGTTGGCTGGTAATGACTGGGTCCTGATTGTCGAATACCGCTAGGACAAAACTTTGCGAATCCCGCCCGCCGCGCGTATCAAGCACTTCGATAGCCACCGTACTCGGCCCGAATTGGCCTGACGCAGGAGTCCAGTTGATGAGACCCGTTGGACTGATCGTCATGCCGGAGGGCGCGTCGGTCAATCGATACGTCAATGGTTCGTTGTCTGCATCCAACGCAATCATTTGATAGGAGAGTCCGCTCAGTTTGATCGCGGTCGGGGCCGAGCTAACGATCACCGGTGCCGCGTTATCGGCAGGCGAGAGAACTAGCAATGAAAAAGACTGCTCTGCCGATCCGCCGCGTGCGTCAGACACTTCGATGACAACGGGCTGTGCGCCCAGTTGCTGCGGCGTAGGACTCCATTGGATCGCGCCACTCGCAACGTTAATCGTCATTCCAATGGGCGCGGTGACTAGCCGATAGCCGAGCACATCACCATCCGCGTCAACCGCTTGAGCTGTATACGGATAAGGTGTTCCCACGTCTGCCACGGACACCGGAAATGACGTGAAAACGGGAGTTCGGTTGGCAGGTGTCGGTTGAGCCGACAAAGTGAAGCGCTGTGTACTGACCCCCAACCGAGAATCCGACACGCGAATGTCAACGGTATGCAACCCGATGTCGGCGTTTGCGGGTGTCCAGCGGATCTGGCCATTGGTGCCATTGATTGTCATGCCAGCGGGGGCTTCGGCCAATTCGAAGGTGATCGCGTCGTTGTTCGGATCGATGGCAATTACGTCATACCGGTACTCGCGATTCAAGTTAGCTTCGGTGGGTGGCAAACTTTGGATCTTGGGCGGTTCATTGAGTTTTCCATAGAAGGTCAAATCGTAAGTAAACTGGGTCTTATTGGGATTGTAGAACTCAGCCGCCAAGAAGCCGGTCTTGCCGCGCGGAGTGAGAGTTCCGCCGGTAACGAGCCCAGTGAAGTCGTAATATGGAATGCCATCGGGCGTTTGCCCGTCTGCATCGCGGACCAAAATCATCGGGTCACTGATGTTGGTGATGCCAACAAGCAACGGTACGTCGGCGGGAAACTGGCCGATGTTCTCGATAGCGGTTTCCGCCAGAAAGGAACGCCTCGATTGGTTGAACGACGATCTTGCATACGTCTGATGGAAACTGCCAGAAACGTCGGAAAATTGTGTAAAATCAATCTTGGATGTGTCGCGTTGGGTTCCGCTGACCTTAATAACTTGTGAGCCAGTGCTGCCGTTGGAATCGATGGCAGAGAATTCGAATTCATTCTCGCCGGGACCGACAAACAGTTGGACAAAGAAGTTGCCAGCCGCATCCACGCTCGTCAGCGGAACTCCGTTCACCGTCACTAGATCTAAGGTCGCCAACGGAAAATCGGCAACGGCTATTCCGGTTGCCACCAACGTTGTACCAGCCGCAACCGAACTTCCAGTGACGGGTGCGGCTACGATTACTTGTGGGGTTGCTGCGCCAGTTCGCCAGTCGATAATGGAATCATCTAGCAGTTGCCCGACCGAAGCCGTGACAATGTCGCGACCATCCTTTACGCCAACGTAGCTGAATGGAACCAAGCCATCCGAATCGGAGAATCCGAACCCTCGCTGCGGATTGACTCCCGCGACGTCAAAGTCAACGCGAATGCCTTGCAACGGTGTGCCGGAAACATCTGCAACACGTGCGGTCAAACTAAATGAGTTACCGATCTGAGGATTTGCGGTTGCGGGCGTTAGCACCACGGAGCTAACCGTCGCGACGGGCGATAACGCTTGACCACCGACATAACCATACGAGTCAAAGCCGCCAAATCCGTACACGAAGACCCCAAAGGGGAGTGGGCCAGCGAGCTCATAGGCACCCAACGTGATCGGTATTTGGGCACCAAAGAAACCACTGGTGCCGATGGCGACAAACTTGCTTGCATCAATGGCCACGCCGCCAATTTCGATCCGTCCCACCGCGTCGGCAGGTGCGACGATATTGATGTAATTGCGATCAAATCGCTCGTTGACCGGAATCGCGCTTTCAGCTGGCGTAGTCACCGTATAATTGCTGAGAAATTGCTCGTAGGGTGGGATGATCATCATGAACGGGTCCCCTTGAAAGGTTGCGTTCCCGCCGGGATTTGCTTGATAGTACTGCTGCGAATACGCGTACTGAGCTACCAAGATCGGGGCGCTGGAAAGAATCTGGGATGCGCCGACGATGTCTTGCTCGTAGAATTCGCCCCGTTTCAGCGTGGCTACTTGGCTGCCGTTGATTTTGATTTGCGTGTTGTCGGCTTGCGCGAGCAATCGGAACAGGTCGCCCCGTGTCGAATTGGTCACCAAGGGCATCGTGACAAACGCCCGGCCCCAAGTATTGGTGGGTGGCAATTGTTCGACCAAATGGTCGGCTGCAAAGTAACCGTCTGGCAAAAAGGCAGCGCGATTTCCGCCGTAGACCGAAATGGGCTTGGTGCTGCTGATGATCGATCCGGTGAGGTCTGGACTTCTTCCCGAATTGGCATAGGCCAAATCCCGAACCGCATAAGTTTCCCCTTTTTGGAGTGTCACCGTCTGGCTTGGTATCGCGAACTGGGATCGCTGGACATTGAGAAACAGGATGCGGCCGGTCGGTGCGTCGAACGAGTACCGTTTGGTTTCGCGGATGCCCACGTCGAGATCGACGGTCGTATTCAACCCCGCGCTCAAGACAACGGGCCCTGGAGTTCGGCTGGCGCGAAACCGAACTTGCAATGCACCTGTTGTGTTCTGCCCAATCACGGTTAGATAGTAAGTTCCAGTTTGGAGGGCTTTGGCAGTAATGCCTTGGCCATCGTAATTGATTCCTACAAGTTGATTGCCAGCCCCAGAGATTTTCCAAGCAAACGACCGGGTTGACGCGACCAAGTTGTCAATGTGAATCGTCTCGCCCGCCACCGCCTCAAAGGGAAAGACCGCCGAAGCCAGGCCTGGATTCAAATCGAGGTCCAAATCGGCGTCAAAGCGCAATTTGGGCTGGAGCGCAATGTCGTCGATCCGGAATCGATAGCCCACGCTGGTGTCTTGCGAGCCCAGAACAAAAACAAAGTAGTCGCCGGTCTCGACCACATTCAGGAACGCGCCATCTTGTGGTCCGGAGTCGGAATTGGCTGTCGCGTAGTGGAGGAACCGTCGTCCCATATTGGCGATCGCAATGTTGATGGAATCGCTGGTGGAGCTAAGGCTATCTAGACGTATGCGTTGGCCCGCGACCAAAGGCAGCCGATAGACCGATTGGCTCCAGCCAGGCACCAAAGTCCCAGAGACCTCGCTGCCAAGGGTGATCGTCGGGACGAGCCCCAGGTTCAAGATTTGAAAGCGAATATCGGTCGCGACATCTTGCGCCCCAACAACGATGACGTAGTAGCGGCCTGTGCGGGCAATCCGCATTGTTGCATCCGCACTGGTGTTCGAATCAACTCGATCTCCCAGCACCTGGGGTTGAAGCGAGGCATCGAGGACCCGAACTGCCACCGCGCTACCGGACAATCCATCGAAGCTCAATCGATCGCCGACCACCGCGTCAAAGGAGTAGATGGCTGCCTCGCGACCTGTCGGCAACGTGCCGAAAACGGGGGAATTCAATGCCATCGGAATCGCAAACGTTGCAAAGTTGAGCACGCGAAAAGAATAGCTGCCAGCGTCGGTTGGACTGGCGCCCCGCAGGGTCATGGTGTAAGTGCCGGAAAACGGCAGCAACGTCGGTCCAATCCGTGGTTCAAGATCATTGGCGATGTAAATCGCAGTCCCGTTTGGATCCGTGATCGTCAGATAAACACTTTGGCTTTGCTTGTCGAGACCATCGATAAAGATAGGTGTTCCAGCGGGGCCCGAAAACGTATACGAGGCTGAACCACCAGGGACCACGCTGAGCGTCTGAACCGAATCAAAGCCGCTCGTGGGGGTGACCGCGTCCGTATCCAAGCTCGCGACCAAAGTCACGGTGGCGATATCGAGATAGTAGACTTTGGCGATGCCCAGACTGTAACTGCCAGCCGTAAGCAGCTTGGCTGTGATCTGATTGCCCTTCAACACCAAGGGCACTTCGTTTCCAACCGGATCAAAAAGTTTATAGTAAGTTCGGCCGGGGTTGGTGGCGATTTGAACATCCAGTGTCAGCGTCTGGGCTGCCGCACCCGTAAATCGATACGCGGACACCAAAGCATCAGGAAGATCGGTGCTGACAGGACTACCCAGCGGCAGCAGTGGCAAGGAACTGAAATCGAGCAGTCGAAACCCGAATGCCGACGCTCGATTCGGTGCCCCGCTCATGACGAAATAGTAGGTGCCTGACGCAGGCAATTTCAAAATGTGAGAATCGGCAGCATTGAAAGAATCGAGGAATTGGCCGCCGGGACCATACACTGCCCCGCCCACGAGTCGTGCTCCACTTTGTGAAAGCGCATTGTAGAGGAGCACTTGCCCCGCCATTCCATCGAAACGGAAGATGTCCGCCCGTCCAGCCGGATCAAAGACATCGGTGACGGGATCCACCAACGGAAGCTTAGGTGCCGTGTCGAAATCCAGCCATCGGTACGAGAAGGAAAAGGGGGAATCTTGTTCTCCGACGAGCAATAAAAAGTATTTGCCAGTCTCGGTAAAGTTCAGTGCGAAATAGCCAGTTGACACGGACTCGTAATCGGTTTGCCCGTCTAAACCGACTTGTCGACCGCTCGGGTAGATCATGGCCACTCCGACCCTCGGGCCCGCGGGATTGATGGCATCATAGGCGAGATGTTGACCCGCCGTGACGTCGAACGACACCACTTTCGCTTCGCGTCCTGACGCAAAGGGAATCGTCACCGTGTCTCCAATGTTGGTTGGCGTGGCGGCAGAGGCGATGTCCAACAATTCGAATTTGTAGTTGCCACCATATCCTTCGTACGGTGCTTGAACCGTCACGGTGTGTTTGCCAGCCTCGGTCGTGACGAACGGACCAATATCGTTGCCATCGCCGTTTTGGAGCTCATAGGCACTGGTCCCAGACGGGCGATTCACGCTGACAATGCTGCCGCTGGTGGCCCCGTCGTATTTGCCAGTCGAGATTGTGACTTTGGTGTCGGCTTCGGACGCGACAACCAAGACCTGGGTCCCGTTGGTCCCCACGATAGAAGCGCCGGTGTTCTGGTAACCAAGGTTGATGTATTCCCGGCCTAGCGACGGGACTGGCAAAGCCAAAAAGGCGTCCGTCGTGTTGACGGCTCGGTCGATTCCGTAGACCGCTACCGGATCGATTGTGACCACGTGAATCCCTTTTCGCTGGACTCGCGAGATCCCCTCTACCTCGACGTCGAAGTCGGTCTCGATGTCGTCGGAAGAGTCACTTACGTCCTGGCTGGGTAAGTCGACATTGGTGACCCCGCCTGGGTTGACGACAAACTCCGATCGAAACGGCAGCGAGGTCGCCGGATCGATTAGGCCGGGAATTTCCACGTACCCGGTGGTGGCGATGTCCCCCGTGATCGAGAGGGACTTTTTCGGTCGGTTGTTGCCTTCGAATAGGTTGTCTGGAAATCCGACCCAGAACTCCTTGCCACGACTGTTCAATGGGCCTTGAGGACCCTGCGGACCTGGAGGACCAGGGGGTGTTGGAGGCGAGGGACTTGGATCCGACGGTGGCTTCGAAGGGTTGCTGGAATTCGGTGCATTCGAATTCGCTTCGGTGACAGGTCGACCAACGACAACATTTGACCCTGGTGAAGGGATCGCATCGAACGTTGACGCCCCCCGTCCATTCGCCCCGCCAAACAACGATCCGCCTGTAGTCGATGCGTTGCCGCTTGGCGGTGGTGCAGGAGACGATGATGAAGGGGGTCGCAATGGAGCGCCGTTCTCAAAGCGAACGGACGGAACCACCACGGATGTCAGTTTGTCTCCATCGTTGTTTACCAATCGCAACACCAATTGAGCTTTGGTTCCCGGCAAGACATCAACTAGTGACAGCGATACTTTGTTGGCGTTCAAGGTTACGTTGCTGGTGTTGGCAACTGGCAGCCCTTCGCTAACATTAAAAAAAGCATCTCTTCCCGCGCCCAATGTAGGAACCAACGATCGGCCCGACGAATCCAACAGAGCGGCTTCAAAGGCATCATGGGCTCTGCCCTGGCTGGACGTATCGAAGCTGAGCGATGTGTATTCGAAGCTCAGCAAATTCGCATCCGAAGGGATCACCACATCCGAAATCAGTGATGTGATGAACGAAGATCCCTCTTGCAACTTTGGAAAACAAGCTGCAGCCGAAACACTTCCGCTGTCCGAACCGCCACCATTCTGAGAAAACCGCCAGCTTGTCCCAAAATCCTTGCTGTTGATCGCATTGATAATTCTTAAGACATCGAGAGGTGTTACAAAGTTGTCGCAATCGACATCCACGTAGGGAGGTGGCGACTTTCCATTAGCACCGATTGGGGGGAGTGGACTTGAGTTCGACTCGCGAATTTTAGGTGCATTGATTTCGTTGATTACGATCAAGACATCGAGTGGTGTGACCGTCTGAAATTCATCCCCCTTCACATTCAGAGGTTGCAGGACATTCGTCCAATCCGAGGCCAGCATGTGTCTTGTTTCAAGCGATTCCATCCCTTGCAGGAGAATTCGCCGAAAAGTACGGCGCCGCCCTTTAGGTTTCGCGTGCACCCGGCTTTCGGTAAAACGACCGTATTTTTGCATGTTTCTGGCTCCCTATCATGCTTATGCGCGAAATGGCGCCACCTTTACAGCGGTGTTCAAGTTTTTCAGTCGATAGCCATAGTATCCTCTATTACCGCGCGCAATTACAATAATTTAGAGTTAGGACCGACGCAAAAAAACTTTTGTCGAAACTTTGTCGGCTATGCATACGACACCACCGAGTTTGCTTGAACGATTGAGGCGGCCCGGTGAGGATCCTGCTTGGGAGCGGTTCGTATTGCTCTACACACCGTTCATCTTCAGTTTGGCTCGACGATTTGGACTCAACCGGGATGCGGCAGCGGATGTGGTCCAGGATGTCTTTGTTCTACTAGCCAGGAAAATGGTCGAATTCACATACGATCCTGAACAGAGTTTCCGAGCTTGGCTGCGGACCGTGGTTATGAACCGGATGTACGAGAGCGCTCGCCAACGAAGAATCACTTTGGTTACGGGTGGCGATCCGATTGAAATCGAACAACGGGATGTCGCAGCTGCCTTTGAAGAGGCAGAATATCGCCATTATGTTACCGCACGGGCTCTCGAAATCATGCAGCGCGAATTTGCTCCGACGACTTGGAAAGCTTGTTGGGAATTGATCATGTCAGGCAAATCTGCTGCAGAAGTTGCGAAAGAGCTAGGCATGAGTGAAGGTGCTGTTTATGTGGCAAAATGTCGAGTTCTCGGTCGGTTGCGAACGGAACTTGCCGGATTGCTGTAAGATTCGAGTAGCATGCGCATATCGACTAGTGCATTGTGACAGTTTAATTTTAGGATTAGCCGACGTGCGTTAGCACCGGTTCTGGATGGGGAAACCGACGCCAACGCGTTTCGGCTAATTTCGCGAGAGTCCATTATGCCAAACGGCCGTCCATGTCCTCAAGTCGATGAACTAGCACGCTTAGCAAACGGTGAATTGACGGGAACCGAAGCAGATTCCATTTGTAACCATGTGCAATCTTGTTCAACTTGCACTGCAATCTTGGCAGCGATTCCAGATGACGAAAGGATGGTTGGATCGATTCGACACACATCTTCCACGAGGGATGCAATGGATGATGAAGATCGCGAAGCGGTGGGATTATTGATGACTCGTTTGCGTTTCCTTCCGAGGTACACTAAACCCGCGAGCGCATCGGGAACGGAGAAAGAAACAGATAATGACTGCGTCGCCGACACTGGGCTGGATCGTTTGAGAAATGAGAACGACTCGCAGGTTGAGTTTAACCAGTTCATTCGGGACTTCGTGAGTCCGCCGGAGTCCAACCTGGAGGTGGGGCGATTGGGATTTTATCGCGTACTCCGCAGACTGGGTTCCGGTGGAATGGGGATCGTATTGGAAGCGGAGGATACGCAACTTGGCAGAATTGTTGCACTGAAAGTGATGCAACCGCGATTGCTGCACAGTGAATCGAATCGTCGACGATTCCTTCAGGAGGCACGTGCCGTAGCTGCCCTTGAGCACGATCACATCGTACCTATCTACCAGGTCGGTGAGGAACGTGGCATTCCATTCCTTGTAATGCCGCTTTTGAAAGGCGAGTCACTTGATAGCCTGCTTCGGCGTGAAGGGCCCTTGCGAATGGATCAAGCGGTTGAGATTGGTTTGCAGATTGCCTTGGGGTTGGCAGCAGCTCATCAGCAGGGTGTTATTCATCGTGATATCAAGCCCGCAAATATATGGATGGAGGAGAGAGCCCGCGGAGATTCCAACTCTACAAACGACTCGATTCGAGTGAAGATTCTCGACTTTGGATTGGCCCGCGACGACCGAGAGCTTGCGCAACTAACAGAACCCGGAATGATTACGGGGACCCCCGAGTTTATGGCCCCAGAGCAAACGTTAGGTGAAAGGGCAGACGCTCGAAGCGACCTCTTCAGTTTGGGTTGTGTTTTGTATTTCATGTGTTCGGGTCGTTTACCGTTCGTTGGTCGGAACAGTGTATCGATCATGCTCGCAGTTCTGGAAAACAAACCTGTACCGTTGCGAGAGATCGTCCCTGACGCGCCCGAAAAGTTGGTTGCGCTCGTAATGAAGCTACTCCAACGGGAAAGAAATCGACGCATTGAAACGGCGCAAGAAGTTGTTGAAGTGTTACGGACCATCGAGTGCGAAAACAAACGCCAGGGGGTGAGGATCAAGGGATCCGAACCGCTTGGAGACCATTCCAATTACGTAAACGAATGGAAACGCTGGGGAATTGGAGGCGCTTTTGCGATCCTTACGCTGGCTGGCTTGATCTGGATGGCCAGCGGTTTGATATTCAAAGTGCAAACTGCGGAGGGGACAATCGTTTTGGAAATGGATTCAAGCACCGCGGATGGAGCGAAAGTATTTGTAGACGACCAACACACGATCACGATACACTTTAAGGACGATGCAGAACCGCTTGAGATCAAGGCAGGGCTAGGTAAACACAAGCTACGGGTAGCCAAAGGTGGGTTCAAACTGTTCACGCGGGAATTCAGTTTGATGGACGGACAACGCGAGAAGATGCTTGTCCACTTAGAACCGCTCACCGAAGACGTCGGATCCAATGAGAAGAGACCAGACCAGACCATCCAAAACAACGTCAAGTCAAACGATTCAGCGGAGATGAGTGTCGAGGCCATAGCTTTGCCGGGACTCGTTCCTCGCCCAGGATCTAGAGCCGGTTATCGCCGATGGCAAATCGAATCAAAAATGCCCCGAGGTGAAATTCCTTCCTTGGCTTGGGATCCATCGGGGCAGCGAATCGCGTGCGGATCTGCAAACGGGTATGTACGTTTGATCGACGTCAGAAGTTCGACCTTGTTGCAACTCATTCCCGCGCACCATGGGACGGTTTGGTCTGTCGATTGGAGGAGCAACGCAAGCGAATTGGTCACGGGTGGGGAAGATGGCGTTGTGCGACTCTACAACTCCGACGGACAATACTTACGAAGACTTGGGATCCATTTGGGACGGGTGACGACCGTTCAGTTTAGTCCGGATGGGAAGTGGGTGGCTTCTTCTGGTTTGGACTGCGTTATCCGATTGTGGAGAACTACCGGTGAAGCTGGCCCTACCTTGCAGGGCCACACCTTGCAGGGCCACACATCGCAGATCGATGCGATCCAATGGCATCCCTCCGAGGCCAAATTGGCATCGTCGAGCGGGGACGGTACGATGCGAATTTGGAATGTTGACGCGGGTACTTCGACGGAAATCCGAGTCAAGGGAAGCGGCGTTCTCGGATTCGCATGGAACCCTAAAGGCGACATGTTGGCCACGGCAGGGCTTGATGGGAGTGTTCGATTATTGAAGAGCACCGGAGAAGAACATGTTGCAATGCCCGCGCACACAAATGGCGCGTCGGCGATTGCCTGGAGCGCTCGCGACATACTCGCTTCGGGCGGACATGACGGAATTGTGCGATTGTGGCGCAGCGGAGAAGTGCCTTTAAAAAGAATTGAACTTGGTTCTGGATTTATCCGATCGCTAACATGGACTAATGATGGTAGTCAATTGGCCGTCGTAACGGACTCCCAGATTCGATTTCTCAACCAGAGTGGTGAGTCGATGGGTGGCATTTCGAATGGGACAGCTCCTGTTCGGTCCGTCGTCTGGAATATGGCGGGGAAACTTGCCAGCACTGGAGATGACGCTACGGTTCGATTGTGGAACCAGGATGGCACTCAAAGGGCCATTTCCAGGGAGCACACGAAGGAAGTGTTTTCAGTGTCCTGGCACCGGTCAGGCAACCAAATCGTGTCCGGAGGTTGGGATCAGAACGTTCAAGTTTGGAATTTGCCATCGAATACAACGCAAACGTTCCAAGGGCATGATCCGGTCACATGGAATCCCGTCGGTGAGGAGATTGCTTGGGCCCTCTTCAAAGATGTGCTATTAGGAGCGCCTGATCAGAAACCGCAGTTGCTTCGGGGACACACCGGTGTTGTTCTGGGAATTGCCTGGAACGCTACAGGTACGCAATTAGCATCGTCGGATGGTACCGGTGAAATACGGATATGGAACCGGGACGGCTCAGAAGGGCCAGTGATGAGAGCTGAGGGAGGTCTTGTTGCGATGAAGTGGCATCCAGAGCAATCCATTCTCGCCACAGCAAGTTTTACCAGCGGCAACA
This sequence comes from Pirellula sp., assembly GCA_031372345.1. Lineage (GTDB taxonomy): Bacteria > Planctomycetota > Planctomycetia > Pirellulales > Pirellulaceae > JBKCUI01. The sequence continues at coordinate 5,969 of JANMLD010000022.1, read as the reverse complement.
TCCAGCTTTGGACTGGGAATGGCCAACTTCGGTCAACCTGGAAAACACACTCGCAAGGCGTTCTGTCGTTAGCTTGGAGTCCTGATGGTGAGCGGATTCTCTCGACCTCCAACGATCAGACAATACGGGTCACCAAATTAGATGGCTCGACGATTGGGGAATTGCACAACTCGCATTCGATTGGAAATTCTGTGGATTGGGATCGTACCAACAATCGCATTGCCACGGCACATTCCGACGGCATCATTCGCATTTGGGATGGGCATTCACTCGAACCACTATCGACCACGCAACTCTTTAATGACGGCAATTGGGTTCGATTTGACTCAAAAGGGGATTGGATTTCTAGCGAGGACGCGATCCTTGACAGCCGACTGGTTTTAATGGCAGAAGATGATACTGGGCTGGTCCAGTTGTTGAAACCATCGACAGTAGAATAAAAGTTTTTCCCATCGAGTTCAGGCAACGTGTGGCACGTCCCTGAGTTTACGAAGGGCGTGGGAATCGCCAGGAACCGCCACAACAATGCATGGTCTGAACCGTGCATTGGGACGCCAAAGCGGCGTCCGTCGGAGGCAAGCTGCAAGTGGACAGAAATGATTCACAGACCCTGGGTTTTCCACAAAACAATTGTTAACCCATCACGAAAACCTGCGTTGGAGTGCCTTCTGTACTTCGCTACCGAACAACGCTACAATCCGCCGCGGGTTTTTTAACTGATTTCCCACGAGAGAAAATGATTATGGTTTTTCGGATTTTGACCGTTTGTATTTTGATTTTTGTCGTTGCGATTTCTGGATGCGCGAAGAGCCACCCCGGAAACTATGCTCAGCCCGAGGTGGAGGCCCAAGTGAAGAAGAGCTTGGAACTCATCGAGATTCAACTTACTCCCGATCCAGCCGGTGGATACTCGGGCACAGGAAAGAACGCCCAAGGGGAGACCTACAAACTGAAGATTTCTCAAGATGAAGCATTAAAACGTTTGAGCTGGAAAGCAGACGGAGATCGCGGGGACATGCGCGAAGGGAACTTTCAATTCGAGTAGCGATCGGTAGTCACGGAGTTGCACGCTAATGTCCGCACCGATTCGAAAATATGCGATCACTCATCGGACGCATTACGAGTACTCTTCGCCAAGTTCGCTTTGCCACAATCAAATGCATTTGCGGCCTCGAGACCTCCCCTACCAGTGTGTCCACCAGTCCTACGTCGAAGTCTCCCCCAATCCAGACTCTCGATCGCAATGGGTGGATAGTTTTGGCAACCGAGCCGAGTTCTTCAGCATCGAACAACTACACCCCAACCTTACGGTTACGGCGAAGTCTGTTGTCGATCGCAGCACGCCGGACTATGCAATCAACCAATCTCCAAGCTGGGAGCACGTCAGGCAGATTGTAAATCAGCCCATTTGGGATGATGACCGTCAAGCCAGTGAATACCTTCATGATTCTCGGCATTGCCAAAGCGGGAAAGTGTTTGTTGACTTTGCTCGCGATATTGCCGTCGATCACCGAAGTTTTGTTGACTGCGTCCAACTGCTGACCTCAAGAATATTCAACCAAATGGAGTATTCACCCGAAGCAACACAAGTGTCAACGAAACCCGCGGACGCTTTGGCAAGGCGACAGGGTGTCTGCCAGGACTTCGCTCAGATTGCCATTTGTTGCCTTCGATCGCTTGGTATTCCCGCTCGCTATGTCAGCGGATATTTGCTAACACACCCCGCACCCGGCAAGGAGAAACTAATCGGTGCCGACGCTTCCCATGCCTGGATCAGCGCCTACGCTGGAAGCTTGGGCTGGATCGACTTCGACCCAACCAACAATATCATTCCGGGCATTGAACATATCACCGTTGCCTGGGGAAGAGACTATGCGGATGTGGCACCCATCCACGGCGTCTTCGTCGGCGGTGGATTTACCCAGCTATCTGTCTCTGTCGATGTTCAACCAATTTGAGTTGGCCGACGGGGGTACAGGGTACAGGGTACAGGGTACAGGGTACAGGGTACAGGGTACAGGGAATCTCAATCCCGTATTGGGGGGCAATAGCGATAATATTGTCGATATCCGTTTTCGTTGGGTGGGGCGCACCCGTTGCCCCTTGCGGTAAAGGTAAACCTATTGCGAAGAACATTTGTTCCAATCCTGCAGGTGCAATCGTGATGATCATCTTTGCCGTTTCGTTGGTTTCGTTTTTGAACGAATGAAGCGTTCCAACGGGAATGTTCGCAAATGTTCCGGCTCTGGCAACAAATCGATCATCGCCAATCAGGAAAGTGATCTCACCCTCAAGGACCAAAAATCCCTCTTCCTCTCGGCTGTGAACATGCGGTGGAGGCCCACTGCCTGGAGGTACAATGGCCTCCCACATCGCATACTTCCCATCCGTATCCTGGCAAGTTGCAAGAAAGCGATAAATGTCCCCTACAACCGCGAAGGTGCGTCCTGTATCGGATGTTCGCACTGTTGGATTTCGAACCATGTTCTTCCTCAATTGCTGATTTGAAATTAAAAGGGACCTGTTGTTTTCCCATGCCATAAGGCGAGCGGCAGAGTGAAAACTACCTGCCAGGGGTTTCAATGGGAGAGCGAGGCTCCTGCCGAGCTTGGCGTTGGTTCGGCAGGAGCCTCTCCCTCCCGGTATAATTGATGCCGCTCGCCTAAGCAGCTACGCAACTTAAGTGAGCCATCGTGGATGATCGGCACCGAGATCGTCGATACCGAGAGTCACCATTCCAGCATTTTTTCCATCGCTGTCCATGAGCCAGATGGCGGGCGCTTGTCCGGTTGCCGATCGACAAAAGACAATTTTGTTCCCATCTGGAGCTTGGCTGCCACGAAAATCCCAAACAGCTATGTCGCTAGGTGTCAGTTCCGTAATCGAGCCGCTAGTCGGATCAAGTCGACAGATTTGTGTTCCTCCGCGGGAGAGTTCCGGTTTAAAGTCGCGGTTGAAATGATCGAGATCGGGCTGGTTGGTCCGATATTCCCAGGGTACTTTTGCGTTTGCACTTCTTCTAGGGAAGAGTATCTGGCCATCTTGAGTCCATGCAGGCACGTTGGAACCGCTGCCTCGAGTTTTCTGATCGCCGTAGGTCGCCGCAAACCACATCGATTGCCCTTGCGTTAACACACGATGCTCAGATCCATCTGCCCGCCCAATACAGACATCCGCCCAATCGTGACCTGGATCCTGTTCGTGGAGGCAGTCGACGTACAGAACCCACTCGCCGTCCGGAGACCACTGCGTACCAAAATACAAATGCCCAGGCTGTGCTGCAACTTTGATACGATTGGCTCCATCGGCATCACTGGTCCATACTTGGTATCCCTGTGGACTGGCTAAATGAAAGGCTACGCGCTTTCCATTGGGGCTTAGGCTCAAACCATAGGGAAGCCCCTCACCGGCCTTCGTAAACTCCTTCGCGTCGCTCCCATCGAGTCGAACACTGAAAATCTGTCCAACCTTGTTCTTTACGACTTGAATTAGAAGCCTCTCATCGGAAAGCAGTAAAGCGGGTGTCGTGAAAGGCGCGATCCGGTCTACGGTACAAATCTCCTCAAGTTTCCCGATCGTCAAGTCATATTGCCACAAGTGTGTTGGAGTTTGCGTATAGTACTCCTCGAACGAACGGCCAGGTCCGTCGCGTCGTGGCTCCATGCTCAAAACAATGACTCGACGAGCATCGCCAAAACAAGAACCCACCTGCCACGTGGCTTGTCCTCGCACGTCGAATTCCAAGTAATGCAACGGCTCGTCGGCAGAGCTTGCTAAGCCCGTTTTCCCTTGAGAAGTGAAAAAGAACTGCATAGGCTTGGCCGCTTGCGAAGCTTCATCTCTGGCACAGGCAATCGATTGCAACCTGCTCCATGGAATCAACGAAAGCAGACCAAGAAAATCGCGTCGACGGATTGTGTTTGAGCATGGATGGAACACGGTGTTAATCTACCTTCTGATTCCGCAGCCATTTCGAGACCCGTATCAACCATACTAACTGGATAATGCCACCGGACATCGCCAGCGAGAACGTTGGTACCGCGAGCGACCAGTTCATTTTTGACAGAGCGAAGGCAAAGAAGATCGTCCATCCGGCGAAAAATGCAGAATTCCAGATGCGAGCCAGACGCCACTCCTTTTCGCTCCAAGAACAAGTCTCGACAGTTTTTCCTCGAAGACCTAGCATACGAACATCATCCTAACAGCAACTCGATATGAGAAATCTGGACTTCTACTGGAGTTCCTTATCAAACCAATCCGCCATTACGCCAACTTCAACAGGGAGCGTGAGCCACGGATGGCCACCCCCTTCTTTGACGATGAGTTTCGCGGAGCCGCCCGCAGATTGGATGGCTTTTACCAACTTTTGAGAATGCGAGAGCGGAACCACTTCATCTGCGTCACCGTGAATGAACAAAAAAGGGATCGTGGGTTTCCCAACTTGGTAAAGTGGTGAGATTGCTTTGGCCATGGCTTGAAGTTCTTCGTTGCTCTTGCCATTCAAGGCCCCTTCATTCGCCGAAGTTGCACCAACGGCCAGCAGTGGACCAAGTACTTTGAGATCGACCATCTTGCCATCACGCCATTCCAGGAAATCGGTTGGCGGAAAGAAGACCGCAACCGCTGCAACCGAAGTGTCCTGCCGGTCCAATTTGTTCTTTGCATTTGGATCGCTGGCGATTGGCGTCAACGCAGCCAAGGATGCGAGGTGACCACCTGCAGACGCGCCAGTCAAACCAAGCTTGCTTGCTTCGATCTTGTACTTGATCGCGTTCTCTTTGACATGGCGAATTCCCAACTTGACGTGTTGATCCATCTCCAGGGCCGTGTACCGCGTTTTCGAGCCCGGACGAATCGCAAACACAACGTACCCTCGGCCACAAAAAGTGGAATACATCTGAGCCAAAGTGTGGTCGCGAATCTTGCCTCTATCCGAATACCATGCACCGCTGGCAACGTCAACGATGGCTTTCCCATTGGCCGGACCCGTTGGCGTAAACACATCCATCAAGAGGCCGGTGCCATGCACTTCGGCAAAAACCACGTCCTGCGCTTGAACGAAGTTCGGCCCCTCATTGGCCTTGGCGTGAAGCCCAACGAGCAAGAGGAAAGCCAATAGGGTTCTTAAAGGAAGAAAACGCATTAGTGTGCTCCTTGAGCAACGGGGATAGGTACGAGAACTTTGTTGAAATGCCTTTTAGATATTCGAGCGTTTCGAAACACGGGTGGGGACCGCCATGCCACACTTCTATTTCTTGCCCTCCAATTGGGCCTTCAGCCAAGTCGCAATCGTTTCGAGTGCGACTGGCGAAATCGTCTCTTCGATCGATTCATATTCGCTGATGCCGCCCGTTTTGCAGGATTGAAACAAGTGATTTAGTCCGGGCAACTCCTTGATCGCAAACTTACTATTGCCACCTGCTTTGAGATAGGCTTCGATTTTCGGGAGATTCAATTTCGGATCAACTTGAACGTCCTTTTCACCATTGATGGCGAGCACAGGGCATTTTATTCTTTGCAAGTCTGGGCCGGGTTCGTAACTTGCAAAAAAACGAAACCAAGGATCATTCATGACGTTGAGATTGGCCCGGACCAATTCAGCGAGCATTTTGCGACTTGCCTGCTCGTCCTCCTCGGATTTAGGCTTTTCGGATTTTTCTTTCACGTCGATTTCACTCACTGCCATTATCTTGTCGACAACGCGTAGGACAAACGGTTCGATATCGTCGTTTGCCTTCAGCTCTTTGGCCGTTGCAAAAACATGCTCTTGAAGCAATCGCTGCCGTTTCTTGGCCGACTCGCCTCCCCCTTCGGCAGCAATGATTAACTGGCCTTGTGAATAGAGGATCTCTTCACCGTTTACGCCTGGGCTAGCCATTAGCACGACCCACGCTACCTCCTTGTTTTCTGCGGACACGAGGGTTGCAACTAAGCCACCCTCGCTATGCCCAATCAAACCAACTCGGCTG
>JANMLD010000001.1:0-18180 GCA_031372345.1 Pirellula sp. | reverse complement strand
GCTCGAAGTTTCATGGACATTGTAATGAAGAATCGTGTTTGGGATCAAGAAAACGTTAAGACTGCTGAGGGGTTGAAACCAGTCGACATGGAACCTTCAAATGGCGACCCCTCAGCCAATGGTCAGGACTTGCCCGGTCCTATTATGGCATCCTAATCGGATCGTGCCGTCATTAACGCAGGCTTTTAAAAACGAACACCGAACACCGAACGAAGACGAAAAGACAGGATTCACCGAGCATGAATGCACCATTTGGATTTCCAGAAAAGCAAGGTTTGTACGATCCTGAACTCGAAAAAGATTCGTGTGGAGTTGGGTTTGTTGCCAACGTCAAGGGCAAGCCAAGTCACCAGATCGTTCGAGACGCCGAAACGATCCTAAAGAGTATGTACCACCGGGGTGCGTGTGGTTGCGAAACCAACACGGGAGACGGTGCTGGAATTCTCGTTGGAATGCCGGACAAGTTCCTTCGCCGAATAGCCTTAAGTGAATTGGGCGTGGATTTGCCGAAACCCGGTCTGTATTCCGTAGGCAATATTTTTTTGCCAAAGGATCCAGCGGAGCGGGATCATTGCAAACAGACATTCAACCGACTCATCGCAGCCGAAGGCCAAAGGCTTTTGGGCTGGCGTGCGGTACCGCAATCGGCAGACACTGCGGACATTGGTCCTAGTGCGCGAAAAGCCGAGCCCGTTATTGAACAAGTCTTTGTGGCTGCCAAGGAAGGGCTGAACAATCAAGAATTTGAACGACAACTTTATTTGATACGAAAGCAGGCCAGCCACGCTCTTCGCAACGATAAAAATCTCAAGCAAGCGTCGCTGTTTTACGTTTGTAGCATGTCAACAAAAACGCTGATTTACAAAGGAATGTTGACGCCAGCACAAGTCGTTCCCTACTACGCGGACTTGAGCGACCCTGACTTTGAGACCCATTTGGCGATGGTTCACTCGCGGTTTTCGACCAATACCTTTCCTAGTTGGGATCGGGCTCAGCCATTGCGTTTCATGAGTCACAACGGGGAAATCAATACCGTGCGTGGCAACATCAACTGGATGAAAGCTCGCGAAGGAATGGCCGAGAGCTCAGTATTTGGCAACGATCTGAAAAAGCTGTTCCCGGTAGTCGAGCCGCTTTGCAGTGACTCTGGGACCTTTGATAATGTCTTGGAGTTTTTGTTGCTCAATGGTCGTACTCTTCAAGAGGCGGTCATGATGATGGTGCCGGAAGCGTGGCAGAAGCATGAAACCATGTCGCCCGAAAAACGCGCCTTTTACGAATTCTTCAGTTGCATGATGGAACCGTGGGATGGGCCTGCCTCTATCGTGTTTACGGATGGGCACTTCATTGGTGCAACGCTAGACCGAAACGGATTGCGACCTAGTCGATACTATCTCACGACGGATGACCGCGTGATAATGGCTAGCGAAGTTGGGGTGCTACCCGTAGACCCCGCCATCGTGAAGTCCAAGGGTCGGCTCCAACCCGGCCGCATGTTCCTCATCGACTTCGAGGAGGGACGACTGATTCCGGACGAAGAGCTGAAGGAAACCTTTGCTGCAATTCGGCCTTACCAAGAATGGCTCAAGGCAGAACGCATCACGTTGGACCAATTGTCGACAGACAAAGAGTCGCATGGCTTTTATCCAGACACGCTGTTGCCACGCATGCAAGCCTTTGGCTACACGCTGGAGACCATGAACTTCATGCTCCTGCCGATGATTCTTACTCAGGTCGATCCAATTGGATCGATGGGGAATGACTCCGCGCTCGCGTGCTTGAGCGATCAACCCCGATTGGTCTACGATTATTTTAAGCAGCTCTTTGCTCAGGTTACCAATCCAGCCATCGATTCGATTCGCGAAGAAGTCATCATGTCGCTGGAATGCTATGTGGGTCCGGAACAGAATCTGTTGGACGCGACACCTGCGCACTGCCATCGTCTCATGATCCCACATCCCATTCTCACCAATGAGGAGTTGGCGGCCATCCAGCACATGACCAACCGCGGTTGGAAAACGAAGACGATCGATATCACGTTCGACCGTAAGCTCGGCAAATCCGGCGTTGAAGCGACGCTGGATCGAATTTGCAACGAAGCCGAACAAGCGATCGACGATAAGTTCACTATGATTGTGCTGTCCGATCGCAATATCGGTCAGGACCGCGTGGCAACGAGCAGTTTGCTCGCGTGTGGCGCTGTCCACCATCACCTGGTGCGAGCCGCAAAACGAACTCAGATCGGAATCGTTTTGGAAACGGGCGAAGCACGCGAAGTGCATCACCATTGTTTGCTGGTCGGCTATGGTGCCGACGCAATCAATCCGTACTTAGCCTTTGAATCGTTGTGGCAAGCCAGTCGCGACGGATTGCTCGAGGGAATGGACGATAGCAAAATCGTCTTGGGGTATCGCAAGGCGGTCGCCAAGGGGATGATGAAGGTTATGGCGAAAATGGGGATTAGCACGTTAGCTAGTTACAAGGGTGCGCAGATCTTTGAAGCGCTCGGTTTGAAGGACGAGGTCATCGCACGTTGCTTTGCAGGAACCAATAGCCGAATTCAAGGCTGCAGTTTTGACATTTTGGCCGAGGAAACATTTCGTCGCCATACGCTTGGTTATCCTACCACCAAGCCGAATGCGTTGCCGATGCTTGCCAACCTTGGTGAGTTTCACTGGCGAGCCGAAGGCGAACGCCATGGTTGGGACCCCGCTGCTATCGCGGACATCCAGATTGCAGCCCGTGCAGGTGATAAGAACGCATACAAACGTTTTGCGGACCATATCAACAATGATGCGAAAATGCGATACGCGCTTCGCGGGCTACTCGAATTCAAACCAGGTGCCGCAGGTCCAGCCATTCCTGTCGAAGACGTGGAATCCGCAAAAGAGATCGTCAAGCGATTTTGCACGGGCGCGATGAGCTTGGGATCGATTAGTGCCGAAGCCCACGAAACCGTCGCCATCGCCATGAATCGGCTCGGCGGCAAGAGCAACACCGGCGAAGGGGGTGAAGACCCTGTTCGTTTCAAGCCGATGTCAAACGGCGATAGCAAGCGATCTGCCATCAAGCAAGTCGCTTCGGGCCGATTTGGCGTAACCATTGAATATCTGGCAAATGCTGATGAATTGCAAATCAAGATTTCGCAGGGCGCTAAGCCTGGTGAGGGGGGCGAGCTGCCCGGTAAGAAGGTCGACAAGTACATCGCCAGGATTCGTTATAGCACACCAGGTGTAGGACTCATTAGTCCGCCACCGCACCACGACATTTACTCCATTGAGGATCTTGCACAGCTCATCCACGATCTAAAGAACAGCAACCCAAGCGCGCGAGTTAGCGTCAAGCTTGTGAGCGAAGTCGGGGTTGGAGTTGTGGCCTCTGGAGTCGCCAAGGCCCATGCCGACCACATCTTGATCAGTGGTGATACAGGCGGTACAGGTGCTTCGCCTCTTACCAGCATCAAGCACGCTGGCTTGCCGTGGGAATTGGGGATTGCGGAAACGCATCAGACCTTGGTGCTTAACAATCTTCGCAGTCGCGTCACGTTGCAGACCGACGGGGGGCTCAAGACGGGTCGGGATGTCGTGATCGCCGCCCTATTAGGGGCAGAAGAATTTGGATTTGCGACCGCTCCGCTGATTACGCTTGGTTGCATCATGATGCGCAAGTGCCATCTCAACACTTGTCCGGTTGGTATCGCGACCCAAGATCCCGAGCTTCGGGCGAAGTTCGCGGGCAAGCCTGAGCATGTGGTCAACTACTTGTTCATGGTCGCGGAAGACGCGAGGCAAATCATGGCCCAACTCGGCTTCAAAAAAATCGATGACATGATCGGTCGCACGGACTGTTTGATCGCGGATACAGCGATCTCGCATTGGAAAGCAGATGGATTGGATTTGTCGCCGATCCTCAAGCCAGCCAAAAAATCGAGCCCAGATGTCGGCGTGCGCTGTACGCAGAAACAGGATCATGGTCTCGAGAAGTCTTTGGACATGACCGAAATCCTGCCTAGGTGCCAAACCACCCTGGAATCGCGCAAGCCGATCAAGTTCGAATTGCCGATCATCAATACAAATCGAACTGTTGGCACGATTCTCAGTCACGAGATCGCAAAACGGTACGGCCAAGCGGGCTTGCCGACCGAGACCATCCATATCAAATTCACGGGTTCCGCTGGCCAGAGCTTTGGCGCATTCCTTTCGCACGGCGTTTCGCTAGAGCTAGAAGGGGACGCGAACGACTATGTCGGAAAAGGGCTCTCGGGTGGCCGGATCGTGGTCTATCCAGACAAGCGCTCGACCTTCCCACCTGAAGACAATATCATCGTCGGAAACGTTTGCCTATATGGCGCAACCACGGGTGAGCTTTTCATTCGAGGTCGCGCCGCCGAGCGATTTGCAGTGCGAAATTCTGGCTGTTCCGCGGTGATCGAGGGTATAGGCGATCATGGTTGCGAGTACATGACCGGTGGATGCGTCGTCGTCCTAGGTCCAACCGGTAGGAATTTTGCTGCGGGCATGAGCGGAGGGGTTGCCTACGTTTTGGCGGATTTAGAATCCTTCCGCATACTCTGCAATCTTGGGACCGTCGAACTGGAAAACGTCGAGGCCGACGAAGACATTGCCGAGCTTTTTGCTCTTGTTTTCAAGCACGCAGATTTCACTAAGTCATCCGTTGCCAAGGGGCTACTCGCGGATTGGGCAAACAGCGTTGGTCGCTTTGTCAAAGTAATGCCGACCGACTACAAACGCGTCATGCTAGAGATGAAGCGTGAACAAGAACTGCAACTCGTTGGAGTAGCAGCGGAGTAGCAGCGGAGGAATGGAGTAGCGGAGTAGCGGAGTAGCGGCGAGTTCTCCCGTACTCCAACACTCCCGTACTCCAACACTCCCGTACTCCAACACTCCCGTACTCCAACACTCCCACACTCCCACACTCCCGTCCCCGAACTCCAACACCTCCAAGAAAAACATGGGAAAGCCAACTGGTTTCAAAGAATTCGATCGCAAGAAGGTGGAATGGCGATTGCCCATTGTTCGTCTCAACGATTATCGCGAAATCTATACCGAGCCGGAGGAGGAGCAATTGCGAACTCAAGGGGCGCGATGCATGGATTGCGGCGTTCCTTTTTGCCAGTCTGCCACCGGTTGTCCGGTCGAAAACTTGATTCCAGAATGGAATGATTTGGTCTACCATGGACGCTGGCGCGAAGCAGTCGATCGATTGCACAAAACGAACAATTTCCCGGAGTTCACAGGGCGTGTTTGTCCAGCGCCGTGCGAGGGAGCTTGCGTTCTAGGGATTACCAATCCACCGGTGACGATCAAGAACATTGAGAACGCGATCATCGACCGGGCGTTCGATGAAGGTTGGGTGACGGCAAGTCCACCCGAAACGCGGACGGGCAAGAGTGTTGCGATTATTGGTAGTGGACCAGCTGGATTGGCTGCGGCTGACCAACTCAACAAAGCGGGTCACACGGTAACCGTTTATGAACGCGCCGATCGTATCGGAGGCCTGCTCACGTACGGCATACCGAACATGAAGTTGGACAAAGGAGTTGTGCAACGTCGATTGGATTTGATGGCGGAGGAAGGAGTCCAGTTTGTTACCAACGCCAACGTTGGAGCGAACGTGGATCCGAAGCAATTGATGGCCGAAAACCACGCGGTTCTGCTTTCAACGGGTGCTACCAAGCCTCGCGATTTGCCGATCCCTGGACGTCAATTGAACGGCGTGCATTTTGCGATGGAGTTCTTGACTGCAAACACGGCGAGTTTGCTTGACAGTCATCATGCGGACGGCAAGTTCATCTCGGCCAAAGGAAAACGGGTCGTAGTGATTGGCGGTGGAGATACAGGTTGTGACTGCATCGGAACGAGTTTGCGGCATGGCTGCACTCAATTGGTGAACTTTGAGTTGTTGGACAAACCGCCGCAGGAAAGAGCTTCCGACAATCCATGGCCACAGTGGCCAAAAACGTTCCGAGTCGATTACGGTCATGAGGAAGCAGAAGAGAAGTTTGGAAACGACCCTCGCGAGTATTGTATTTTGAGCAAGGAGTTCCTCGACGATGGCCAGGGGAATGTCGTAGGCATCAAGACTGTTCGGGTGCAATGGCTCAAAAAAGATGGGAGGATGACGATGCAGGAAGTGGTCGGCAGCGAAGAAGTGATCGATGCCGATCTTGTGTTGCTTGCAATGGGTTTCCTCGGACCAGAAAACGCTGTATCGGAGTTGCTTGGCATCGAACTTGATCCACGCAGCAACTACAAAGCGGAACATGGCAAGTTTGAGACCAACGTTCAGGGCGTCTTCGCCGCGGGCGACTGCCGCCGCGGTCAGTCGCTTGTGGTTTGGGCAATCAACGAAGGCCGAGGGGCAGCACGAGCAATCGATATCTACCTTCAAGGGAACAGCACGCTACCTGCACCTGGGGTGACAATGGGTTCTGCTTTGCTGAGCTCAACTTGTTGAGTTTCATGAATCCCAACCCGAAGTGTAAGCGAGGGACCATTTCGCGGGTCCCTCACTTACGTTTCGGGTTGTGATGGGTAGTTTTTACATGGTCGCTCGCTTTAGCGAGGAGTTTCCGGTTTTTTTGGAAAAAACTAGTCTCCGTAGGTCTTGGTCAGTTAAGGCTTTACGAATGTCAAGTGGATACCCCCCCGCGTCGCTTGCGGTTGACAGGTTTGGACTGCAGGGTGAGGGTAGTGCACGGTAAGCAATCAGGACGATTGTTGGAATGGAATAGCAAGAGGCTTGGAATGCGTGTTTCTCGTAAGGGAGTATTGGTATGCAACGGTTTGCATTCTCGATGATTGTTTTTGGTTCAATTTTGTTCTCGCAACCATCCCAGTTGGCAAGTGCCTGTGACAATTGCGTTGCCCAGCAAAAGGCTTCGCAACAAGCGGCGTCGGGTCAGATGCGCCATGTCGGCGGCTCGATGGGTACCGGACGATACGAAGGCGTTGGTTTCTCCACCGTCTCGTCTGATGATGCGATTCGCAAATGCTGTTATTGGGGACAGCGCAGCCCAGTTGGGATTGGCGTAGCCCGCGGCCACAATGGTTGGTATGCAACAGTTTTGTACCGCTAAGATGGGAAAGCGCTAAAGCGAGCGGTAGATTGCAGTATCTCAACCCGAAGCGTAAGCGAGGGACAATTTCGCAGATCCCTCACTTACCTATCGGGGTTAGGATTGGTACTTTTTAGATCGCCGCTCGCCTAAGGAGATCGTCCGGTTTAAGGTCTTGTATTCGCTTGCAATTCCGAGGGGGCGAGTCCACCCCTGTAAACATCTTTGCAATGCCTAATTGATTGAAAAACAACGGGAGAGCGAGGCTCCTGCCGAGCTGGCGTCGCAATGGTTCGGCAGGAGCCTCACCCGCCTCACCCTCCCGGTCAATTAATCGCTTGGGAAAAGTCGGTATCAACATGTTTACGGGGGTAGCGTCGCCCTCCCGACCAACGAATTTGCAGGGTTCTAGTTCGAAATGCGGCTTCTACGAGCCCGCAGTCGATGTGCATAAATCACATCCCAGGCGAACCATTCCAGGTAAAGAAGGACCATGGGACCGATAAAAATCACAAGCTGAACCAAGATCGAAATACCAGGTATGTTGGGTAGCAGCTTGGCGACGCCCTGTGATAGCGCATAAATCATCCAAGTATTGATGGACAGCAACAACGAACTGACCAAGACAAACCACAGGATGTAGAGGGCGAGTCGGACAACCGCCCGGTTTTCCGTTTTTGGGTCATATTCCTTAGTTGTGGACATGTTGTTCATGAAAAACAGTGAGACGGACTGTGGGCATCTTTTTTCAGTTACCAATGCTAGTGTATTGCATTCCGGTTGGTTGGGTAATCGATTCTCCATTGACGAACCAAATATCCATTGGGAAAGCGATTGTCAGTAGCTATCCGGCCAATCTTTGCCTACGATGCCTATGAACCGAAATCGGAACCAGGACCGGAGTGAGACTAATGCTGCAACAGCCTGAACAATTTCGCCCGCCTTGGTATTTGCGAAACGGACATCTTCAAACCATCCTAACCGGATTCTACAAACCCAAGCCCCCGCTACCGCCGACGATCGACCATAAGATTCCCATGGGGGATAATGGCTACAGCTTCGTATTTGAAAACACCCCGAGTCGGCCTTCGGCCAAGAACAGCGACGAAGGTGTGCTGCTTTTGCATGGTCTAGGGTCATCGCACGCTGGGACCTACATGACCACCACGGCTCAATGTTTACTTGCGCGCGGCATGCGCGTCTTCCGTGCTGATTTGCCAGGAGCCGGACCTTCGGGGCAGTTCACACCGTTGCCGCCCCATGGTGCTTGTTTTGAAGAGATTTGGGGGATGCTCATTCATTTGCGAGACAAGCTTGGAATCCGAAGGTGGCGCATTTCAGGAGTCTCACTCGGCGGCAACATACTGCTCAAACTCCTCGCTTCCAAACATGAATTGATTGACAGTGGGGACGGGAGTCGAGAACTGAGCATTTTGCAAGCTATCTCCGTCGCACCACCCATCAGGTTGTCCGATTGCTCAACGCATATGGAGCAAGGAGTGTACAAGTTGTATGCGAGCTATTTCATGCGTTCGCTGCGCAAGCAGACAAAATCGCGAGCGACTATCTGGCCACAATGGGCCGCTCGTCTTCCGCATGCTTCCTTCGAAACCATCAGGAAGTTCGACGAAACGGTTACGGCCCCTTTAGCAGGCTTCCGCGACGCAGAAGAATATTACAGCGCAGGCTCCTCGGCTGCATGGCTTGACCAAATCCAAGTTCCCACGACCATCCTAATCGACAAGCATGACCCGATCGTGCCAGCCTGGATGTTCGAGAACGCGGTTTTGTCCCCAACCACCGTCTTGCGCACAACCGAATTTGGAGGTCACGTCGGTTATATGCATCGCGATGTCACTCCGAGTTTGTCGCATGACCAGACATCTGGGAAACGACTACATCGCTGGGCAGATCTGTGGATTGCGAACCAATTACTTGAATAGTGTAGCTGGGTCAGCTGCCCATAGTTTTCTAACCGCCAACGCCCCGCTAATCGTGCACATCAAAAAGGTCAGGCAAAATACCAGGAACACGCGAGGTACCGTTAGCATCATGACTAGCCCGGTGCGTTCGGCCAGCCATATGTAGAGCAGCCAACTTATCAACCAACCTGGTAAGAAGCCGAAAACACTTAAGTAGAATGATTGCAGCATGACAAAACGCAAAAAGTAGTAAGGGCCATAACCCATGGCTTTGAGCGTTGCAAATTCGGCCAGATGGTCATGGATATCCGTGAACAGTATTTGATAGCAGATGATGACTCCAACAAACAAACCCATCACCGTACCTATCGTAAAGATGATTCCAATGGGGGTGTTGGTAGCCCAGAAGTTGATTTCTCGACGTATGAGTACTTCTTTTTTGTAGACACGGACGGCGTCTCCCAAAATCGATTGCAAGTCCGCTTGTACGGCTGATTTATCCGCTCCATCTACCAGTTTAACCAACCCAAGGTCGACCGCTGCCAACGGCGGTTTCATGCCATTCCGCATCGGAAAAAAGTGTTCGACGCCCAGATCGGAAACAATCAAGGAACCGTCGTAAACAAAATCCGTCCCAATTTCTACCCATTCCACGAATTCGACTTTTTGTCCAGAAAGTTCAGCCTCTTGATCGCCTAGTTTCTGAAGATCCTTTTTTTCGAAGCCGTACTTTGCTTTGCTCTTGCGATCGACCAACGCCAAATGGACGTCCGTCAGAAGTCGGCATTTTGCGTTCATTGCCGGATCCAAAAACGCATCCGCGTTTAAAGGCACGCCAATCGTGCGTATCGATCGAGAAACATTTCCAATGACTCGAACTTCCGACATGGAGCGATCGATATATAGAGGCTGAACACTTTCAACGTTGGAGGCAGTTCTCGCGCGTTGCAGCAACCCATAGTTGAATCGCTGCTCGCTTGGCACCGTGTAGCGAGCGGGACTCATAATCACCAGGTCCGCGTCCAGCAAACGTAAGATTTGGACCGTGCTATCAAACAATCCGTTGAGAAACCCGATCTGCATGAACATCAGGATCACTGCGAAACCGATGCCGGATGAGGCAAGCGCCAACTTGGAAATGCTGGAGGTCGTGTTGAGCCAAGCAAGCGGTGTTCGCATCTGAGGTGTTTTTCCCTGAGGATTTTATTGTCGCCTTTCGCTCCGCGAAAGTGCGCCTAGTCAACGCACTTTTGCGGAGCAAAAGGCGACACTTGTGGACGAGCGAGGCCCTTCGCTCGTTGTCCTACAATACCCGAGCGAGGGCCTCACGCAGCCACAACGTGATAAATTCATAGCCTACGAGCAAAAGGCGACAGCGCATGCATCTCTAATTCACGAGCCGATCGGATGAACGCTTTTGGGCAATTCGATCGAATCTCCCATAACAATTGCGTCTTTCTCCAATTCGGCCAGCAAGTCGTCATCCAAGGCATGCTCCGTGTAGTCGGCACCACGATCGACAGCGTCTGGCGAAAGGTCTGCCCAACGAGCAAAGTAAAGTTCGAGCAAACGATGCCTTCGGACGGCTCGAAAGGACTGTTGAATACCACTTGCCGTCAAGGTGGCTGCTCCTTCCTCACTGATGGTCGCCCAACCTTGATTGCAAATCTGACGGATAGCATTTTTGAATCTCGTAGCGGACCAGGCTCGCATCTTCACTAAATCCGAAAGAACTACAGAATCCGATCGCATTTGACCATGCACATGCGGTGTCTTGCCTTGAAATTCCAGCAATTCAAAAATCGCGCGCAGGACGTGCTCTTGATCGGCCCGAATGCGTTGTCGGCCTAAGCGCCACACCCTCCAAAGCAATCCTCTCTCGGAACCAAAGATCAGGCTCAGGCCAAAGAATCCGCTGGCCGAAAGTACGATCGCCGCGCCGGAAGGAACGCGATCGATGAGCAGACTGCTTAGCGCACCTAAGATGCCAGAACTTGCACCAATCAAGGCGCTGACAAGTATGGTTTTGGGCAGGGAATGCGTCCAAAACCGAGCCGATGCCGGTGGAATAACCAAAAGTGCAATGACCAAAATTACCCCAACAATGTTGGCACCAACAATCACAACGATGAGCACGCAAGCCAGCAGCAAGAGATCCATCATCAATACTGGCCATCCTTGGGCCGATGCGAGCAACGGATCAAAACAGAGTAATGTCAGCTCTTTACGAAATATCAACAAGGCAAGAATGACAACAATCGAAGCCACCGTAATCGTGGTTGCATCGCTCGCAACGATCGAAGCCGTCTTACCTAAAATGAAGTTTTCCAGCCCGGCAGCGTTACCTTGCGGATACTGTTGCACAATGCTGAAGAGCGCCATCCCAATTCCGAAAAACACACTCAGCACAATTCCCAAGGCTGCATCTTCCTTCAGATTGGACCACTTACGCAACCCAATTACAGAAAGTGAGCCAGCCGTTCCCGACACTCCAGCCCCAATCAACAGCCAAAATAGATTCTTGCCATCTCCCCCGAAGGCTACATGCGCCAGAAACGAGATGGCCAACCCCGGCAAGGCCGCGTGGCAAATCGCATCGCCAATCAGCGAGCGTTTGCGGAGAATAAGGTAGACACCAACCATTCCCGCAATCACACCTAGCAACCCGGCACAAAGGATTACGATTCGAGTGTTGTAGTCAAACATGGCTGAACGTCTAAAGTGCAAAAACAATGGCTCACCGAGAGCAAAACCGCTTCCAATCATTTATGATTGTACTTCAATTTCGATTCGCTGAGGCCGATTGCGACTCAATACGGATCGGGATTTATCCTCATCCTCATTTCGTCATGAATAATACGATGTCACCAAAAAAACGAACACTTCGATACGGTTTTGCCACGCTTGCGTTGGGCTTGATGATGCTAACCCAATCGGTCAATCATGAGATGCTTGCGGACCAATCGACTCAGCCGAGCGAATGGATTGAAATGTTTAACGGCCAGGATTTAACCGGTTGGGTAGCAGAGGGAGTCAAGGAATACAACGACAACGACAACCAAGTCAAACCGGTCTGGACTGTAAAGGACGGTCTTCTTCGATGCGATGGAAATGGATTTGGCTTTCTCCGTTACGACACCGAAGTGACTGACTTTGTCTACCATGTGGAGTTTCGCATGGGCAAGCAATGCAACAGCGGTCTTGGAATTCGGCACGTCAAATACGAAGTCTCTAAATCGACTGCAACACGGCCCAGCTATTCGGGCTACGAGATCCAGATACTTGACGATGAAAAGTCCGAGCCAAGCAAAACCAGTACCGCCTCGCTTTATCGCTACGTTGCGCCTACAGCCAACTCCGTTAAAGCGGCAGGCGAATGGAACACGATTGATATTGAATGCCGTGGTCCAAAAATTCGCATCACGCTCAATGATAAATTGGTTCAAGATGTCGATCAAACTCAGGTCGAGGAAATACGAAATAAACCGCTCCATGGTTACGTTAGCGTTCAAAACCATGGAAAGCTAATCGAGTTTCGAAACCTGAAATTGAAAAAAATGGCAAACAAGTAGGTTTCATTCTGCCGGTCTTCTAAGGCCTTCGCAGATGGCTTTGCTAAGCCCCAGCTACGTCAATAACTCTGGTGCGTTCATACGTTAACCTACGAGAAAAGTCGTCTAATCTCCGTCTTCACAACTTTCCCCATGGCATTGCGAGGCAACGCATCAACCACCTTTAGCAATTTGGGAATTTTGTAAGGCGACATGCGATCGCGACACCAAGACCGCAGTGCTTCAAGCTCGATCTGTTGTTTGTCGCAGAGAACAACCACCACTGCCACCGCCTCGCCCCATGTGACGTCCGGCACGCCTACAACTGCACATTGACTCACCGATGGATGCTGCAATAGAACGTCCTCGATTTCCAACGCGGACAACTTGTAGCCGCCAGACTTGATGATGTCGACCGAAAGGCGCCCCATAATGCGATAGTAACCGTTTTCGAGAACCGCCATATCCCCTGTTCGGAACCAACCTTCGTCAAACGATGCCTCGGTCGCTTCCGGCTTTTGCCAGTACTCGCAAAACACCGCTGGGCCTCGAACCTGTATTTCCCCAGGCTCATCCTCCGAAAGGATAATCCTTCCGGATTCTTCCTTAAGTCGAATTTCCACATTGGGTAGCGGAATTCCAACAGAACCGGGGCGGCGTTGGCCTTGTAAGGGATTCGAAAGTGCCATCCCAATCTCGGTCATGCCATACCTCTCCAGCAACTCCTGGCCCGTATGGTCAGTCCATTGCGTGTGCACGCTAGCAGGCAAAGCGGCCGAACCGGACACCATCAATCGCATTGCAGAGAATCCGTTTACCCACGCTTGTCGCTGGCTCAAATCCGCTGTTTGAAGCTCCTGAATCAACTTTACGTAAATAGTGGGAACTGCCATGAACAACGAATACTCTTTGTCCGCGATTCGGGACAGGATCAATGGCATTTCGAACGCAGGGAACGACTCGACCACAGCCCCTGCCCAAAGACCGCAGGAAAGCACGTTGATGATGCCGTGGATATGGTGTAACGGTAAAAACAGCGGAACTCGATCGTTTGAGCTCCATTCCCAGGCTTCCACAAGCGATCGAATTTGAGCTTCGATATTGGCATGGGTTGTCACGACCCCTTTGGGCTTGTTGGTCGTGCCACTGGTGTAAAGAATCATCGCTCGCCTCGTTGCCTCGATCTGAGGAAGCGGGACTGGAGGACACCGCACGGCGTCTTCCACGAGGACGATAGGGACACCGAGCCGATCGCAGATCTCCTTGATGGATTCGACATGTTTTTGTTGAGCCAACAATTTTATTGGTTTGCAATCCGAGATGGCATATTCCAATTCCGATGCGATGGCTGAACTGCTTAGCGGCACACAGACTCCCCCCGCTCGCCAAACGCCCCATTGACTGATTGCAAACTCCTGCCCATTCGAACAAAGCAAAGCGATGCGATTGTCGTTGAGATCCCGGTTGGACTCGAGCAATTTTGCCGCGACATTCGCCGAATCGCGTAGCAATTCCCGGTAGGTAAGGTCCCGTGCTCCTTGCCGGATCGCAAGCGTGTCGCCAAACGCTCGAGCTCGTTCAATCAAGGCTAAATCACTCAACTTCGAACCTCATCCAGCAAAAGATTTCTCAACCGACAATCCATCGCATCAAAACGAAGATCACGGACGGTCCCATGAGGCAACCTATTCCAGTGTAGAAAGTAGCAGTCATCGCTCCGTACGGAACCAAGGCTGGATCGGTCGCCGCCAGTCCGCCAGCCACGCCGCTGGTAGTTCCCATCAACCCTCCGAAGATCATAGCTGTTCGCGGGTTGTCCAAGCCAATCCCTTTCGCAATCCAAGGCGTACAGACCATGACCAGGATTGCCTTAACCAATCCTGCGGCGATACTCAACGCAATAACGTCCGACCTGGCACCAATGGCAGCGCCCGTCACAGGCCCCACGATGTAGGTTGCGGCACCCCCGCCAATGGTCGTCATGCTGACTGCATCGGTATAGCCAAATGCAAATGCGATGGTTGCACCAGTGAAAAAAGAAAGAACAATACCCAATAGGAGAGCTATAGCGCCGCTAAGTCCTGCTCTTTTCATTTCGCTGACGTTGATTCCAAACGCGGTTGATATGATCGCGAAGTCTCGCAACATTGCACCGCCCATCAAGCCCACACCGGCCAGAAGCGTGAAGTCGGCGACACCTTTCTTTCCGCCAGTCATGACACCACTCGCATAAGCCAGGACCAATCCTATGAGGATGGCGATCGCCGATCCATGCAAACGACCCTGGGTCAATCGATCTGAAATCTGGTATGCAATCCAAACGAGAATGCCGACCGTAGCAAACGCTGTGATCAAATCGTGTTTCGTGAGAACCTCGAGCAACGAGCGGACAAACTCATTCATCGCCCAACGCCTCCGGCGATTCATCCAACCGATTAGGTTGCTTTCGATGGAGTCGATCCAAGACTGGGACCATCGCAATGCATAATAGGGACGCGATTCCACCGGCCAGGATCGCAACCGGTCCGCCCTTAATCGCCGAGATAACGTCCTGACTGGCCGCCATCGCTACAACAATCGGAATGTAGATGGAGCTCCAGAAGATGATTCCTTGCTGCGACACTGCGTTGAATCGGCCGTGGCGTTTCAATAACTCCGACAATGCAATCAACGCCAACATCGCGATCCCAACACCGCCAACATTGGCTTGGACTCCAATGAGCCACCCGATCCCTTGACCAATTATCAGCCCAAGTAGCATGCATAGGGCCAATAACGCGACACCGTAAATGACCACAAGACCTCCTAGATATCGAATTCGAGGGGACGTTTTGAAGGGTTTGCTTGCCATATTCCCGATCCACGGCAGTCGGAGTATCCCCGAAATGGAGTGCGGAAGCAATCCGGTGATTGGTAATGCGGAGCGAGTGCGCTAAAGGACTAGTCCCGTTTTGGATTTCAGTCTAAAGATTTCATCAACTTTTTGAATCCAAGAAATCATGACCCGCGAATCTATCATTGGCTGTAGCGACCAGCAAAACCGTTTATGTTGACTCAGTACTAGGAAATTAAAATGATGAGAAATTTGTTCAAGGGATGTTTAACGCTTGTGACCGGTTGTTTTTTAACCGCCAATGGGATGGCGGCCGACATTGTCGACACGGCGGTTAAAGCAGGTAAATTCAATACTTTGGCTGCGGCTCTGGGTGCTGCGGACTTGGTAACGACGCTGAAGGGCCCTGGGCCGTTTACCGTCTTTGCACCAACGGATCATGCATTCGCAAAGTTGCCAGCGGGCACTATCGAAACGCTGCTAAAACCTGAAAACAAAAGCAAGCTAGCAGGCATCCTGACCTATCATGTCGTTGCCGGCAAAGTCCTAGCCAAGCAGGTTGTTGGTTTGAAGGGGGCAAAGACAGTAAACGGTCAACGAGTCGACATCAAAACAGTAGACTCGGTCGTGATGGTCGATAATGCAAAAGTTGTCGTCACCGATATCGAATGCGATAACGGAGTGATTCACATAATCGATACCGTCATCTTGCCCTCGGACAAGACGATTCCGGAGATTGCGTCGGCGGCTGGCAAATTCACGACCTTGATCGCCGCCGTGAAAGCGGCAGGATTGGCGGAAGTTTTGTCGGGGGCTGGTCCGTTCACCGTCTTTGCTCCCACCGACGAAGCGTTTGGCAAATTACCTGCTGGCACCGTTCAAGATTTGCTCAAGCCGGAAAACAAGCAAAAGCTTGTTGACATACTTAAGTACCATGTCGTTTCTGGACGTGTTTATTCTGAGGATGTTGTGACTGTAAAATCGGCAAACACCCTAGCTGGTTCACCGATCGCGGTTAACCTTGGAACAGATGGTGCCAAGATCAACGCCTCGCGGCTGGTTGCAACCGATCTGGACGCTGCCAACGGAGTGATTCATGTGATTGATGCAGTCCTTATGCCACCGGCCAAGGGAGTCGATATTCGCCGGACTCTGGAACATGCTGTCTCTCAAGGATCCGGATTGTTCAACGCTGGCCATCATCAGGCTTGTGCACAACTGTACGAAAGCACGATGACTTCTTTGTCGCATGCGGACATGAGCCCATCACTGAAAGGTCACATGACTCAAGTTTTGCAAACAGCAAGCAGGCAAACTTGCCCAACAGAGCGATCTTGGACGCTTCGACGTGGTATCGACCAGATGTATGGTCAACTGTCAGCATCACGATAAACGAATGTTAAATAACCGCAACACAATTTGCATAGGGTTGGGGGGAGCTTGTCTCCCCTCAACTCTTTTTTGTTTTCACCCTCCCCGGCCTACTGCCTACCCTCCCGGAGCAACGCTGTGAAGCATTTTGATCAATGAAATGGAAGGCTATTTGACCTTACGCCTTCCAGTCGGGCCCGTCCCGACGGAGGCGGCAATTGGCGGCTACAGGTGGGAGCAATGATTGGATGCGAGAAACGCGGCTTCCACCGGTATGAAACCGGAGGAGAGCCTAGCCCCTCACGGGTTGCAAGTAGCTGCCAATTGCTGCCCCACGGGCATGAAGCCAGTGGAAGCGAACCACAGGGAAAAATGCCTCACAGCGTTTCTTCCAGAGGGAAGGTGACGGGTTCTGGAACCTCTGCAAAATGAAGAGGATCCTTACGCAAGAATCTCTTTGACCACGCGGCCTGCGACATCTGTCAGTCGGTAGTCGCGACCCGTATGACGATAGGTTAGTCGTTCATGATCAAGACCCATCAGGTGCAGAATCGTTGCGTGGAAATCATGGACGTGAACGGGATCCTCGGCTACATCGATACCGTATTCATCCGATTCACCATAAGTCATTCCAGGCTTGACCCCCGCGCCTGCTAACCAGGACGAGAAGACCCAGTGATGATGTTCTCTCCCCGCCGCAGCAGCCGCTGCATTAAAAGGCGTACGCCCAAATTCGGTCGTCCAAACGACCAGCGTGTCCTCAAGCATGCCTCGCCGCTTCAAGTCGCGAAGTAGCCCGGCGATGGGTTGGTCCACATTCTTGGCTAGTGGAACGTGCGTCATCATGTCTCCGTGAGCGTCCCAATTGTTCGACGATCCAACATCGATCAATTCGACAAAACGGACTCCACGCTCAGCTAGACGCCGAGCCACCAAGCATTGCCAACCGAATCCGCTCGTGCTGCCTCGTGCAAGTCCATACATTGCCAAAGTCGAATCATCTTCCCTAGTAAGGTCGAATACCTCCGGCATTTCGGTTTGCATACCGTATGCTGTTTCAAAGGAAGTCATGCGGGCCGCGAGTAACGCATCGCCTGATCGGGACCCCAAGTGGCGCTGGTTCATTTTGGCCATCGCCGCTAGCTCTAATTCTTGCAGTCGACTACTTGAAACACGTCGCTGTATATTGGCTACCGGCTGGGGACCAGGGACGACCAACGTTCCTTGGTGCGAGCCCGGCAGAAAGTCACTGCCCCAGACTTGCCCGCCTGCATAAGGCGAATGAGGGGCGATGACAACAAACGATGGCAAATTGCGATTGACCGTCCCCAACCCATAGCTGAGCCATGAACCAAGACTCGGCCGCGCAAAGGTAAACGATCCGGTATGGATTCCGAGCGTGGCCTCATAGTGATTTGTATGATC
>JANMLD010000322.1:0-5712 GCA_031372345.1 Pirellula sp. | reverse complement strand
AAAAATAATGCTGGGCCAAATGTGCCCTTGGGCGCGGTCGGTGCACGCGGGGTAAGAATCGTATTATTTTGTTGGGAATTTGTGGGGTGAGGGGTGTGGGGTGTGGGGTGAGACTTGAGACTTGAGGGGTGCGATCTGAGGGGTGAGGGCGGCAGTTTTCACTAGTCACTCGCCATTCACAACTGACAACTGACAACTGACAACTGACAACTGACAACTGACAACTGACAACTTTTTAAATTCTACGTCTAGAGGCTTACTCAGGGCGAGGCAAAACAGGGTTGCAGACTACAATCTGTGAAAATCCATTTCCATCCGCCCCCCTTGATCTCCCATTCTGAAATCCAACACTCCATTATGCAAGTTTCGGACCTGTCTATCCCTGATCCTGCGATTGTCCTCGACCTTCTCGAAGCGTTCCGCAGGTCGAAAACGATGTTTGCCGCCGTCGAACTGGGGGTCTTTGATGCGCTCAAGACTCCCAAAGCATTAGACGATCTGGCGCTTGAACTCCATTGTGATCGCATCGCCTTAATGACGCTACTAGATAGCTGTGTCGCCTTTGGCTTGCTTTCGAGAAGCGAAGTTGGGTATGCCAATACGCCTGTTGCCGAGACCTATTTGACGCAGGATAGCCCGCGACGGATGACAGGCTACATCCACTATTCGAACCGAGTCATGTGGCAGATGTGGGGCAACCTCGAGGATGCCGTGCGCGAAGGATCGAATCGATGGAAGCAAACATTTGACTTCGATGGCCCTATCTTTTCGCATTTTTTTCGGACCGACGAAGCCATGCAAGAATTCCTGATGGGCATGCATGGTTTTGGCATGATCACTTCACCACACGTCGTCAACGCTTTTGATCTAAGTCGTTTCAAGGTCATGGCTGACTTGGGCGGTGCGACGGGACACTTGGCCATTGCCGCGTGCCAACGCTATTCCCAGTTGCGAGGCATCGTATTCGACCTCCCTCACGCGTTGGAGTTGGCAAATAGTATGGTAGCGAGGTCCGGCATATCGACGCGAATCGAGGTGCTCGGGGGTGACTTCTTTAAGGATGATTTGCCAAAGGCCGATCTATATGCGTTAGGCAGAATTGTCCACGATTGGAGTGAACCCAAGATCCAAATACTGCTGCGACGTATTTTCGGTGCACTTCCCTCGGGTGGCGGACTCTTGATTGGCGAAAAGATCCTATGGGAGGACCGCACCGGTCCTCGTTGGGCTTTGATGCAGAGCCTCAACATGATTGTGTGCACAGAAGGACGCGAGCGAACCTTATCGGAATACGCAGCGTTATTGGAAGAGGTAGGTTTTCATTCTGTTGACGGCTTTCGGACGTCCGTTCCGTTAGATGCCATCCTGGCGATCAAGCCTTAATTGTGGCTGAGCGAGGCCCTCGCTCGGGTATTGAATCTTACGAGCGAAGGGCCTCGCTCGGGTATTGAATCTAACGAGCGAAGGGCCTCGCTCGGGTATTGAATCTAACGAGCGAAGGGCCTCGCTCAGGTATCCAATCCTACGAGCGAAGGGCCTCGCTCGTCCACGTATCTACTCTTTCCTTGGCCACCAATAGTTGCGAAGTCGTTTAACCGGTCTCAGTTTAGCTTCGCTCGCTTTTGGTTCGCCGTTTAATTCCGCGGGTTCCCGGGTCTCCACCGGGAGCAATTTGGAGCCATCCGATTCCATTCGGTTATCACGGATCGATACCATTACTTTTGGTGGCTTCAGAGAAGAATCCACCCACTGGAGCAGCCGACCACTTGGAGAAGTGAGCATGGCTACGGCGGCGCTGGAATCCCCTTGTTGCAAAGATGTTCTTGCAAGGAAGAGTTCGGCGCGCAGATCGCGACGCTCGTTGTCTCGCAGAAAACTTGTGGATAAAGCTACATCGTCCAGCCATAGTCGACCCTGACCTTTTGCTTCAAACTGCAATCGAAAGAGCGACGCGTCGTTTCCTTGACTCGCCAGTTGGAATTCACTCGAAAGATCCACACCCACCATTCCCCAATTGGGCGTCTCCTTGGGGCGTTGAATTCGATCCGCAAAGTCGCGGACCGCAATGGATTCAAATCGCTCTGTTTTGGGATCGAATTTCGAAAGGGAAAGGGTCACTTGTTGGGGACTTGGTTGAGCTGCACTTTGAAACGCAACGAACAATCGATCGGACTGCGTCAACGCAAATGGATCACTTTGAATCCAAGCGATCGACGATGAGTTGTTCGACTCGATTTTGATGGACGATTTTCCGTCTGTGGCTGCGCGAGAATCGATATCGACCGACGCATTGGGATCGATGGAAGTTGTCCAACCGGACAAACGGCCACGGCGGGCTGAGTTGTTTTGGGATTCAAAACTGGGATTGCTGATCGTGGCCATGGCAGGTTGTGGAGTACTCAGTCGACTGATAGCTTGTTCGAGGGCTTGCATTGCGGCATCAAGAGACTGGAGGGTCCTTTTTTCCTGGCAATACCAGTACATTGGCCAGACAGCACCATCCGGCAAGTCGATTCGAATCAGCTCGCCTGCTGCGACTCTTAGTTGCCATTCCATGGTCGCCGAGTCGATTTCCAGTCGAATCGCTGAGTTCGCTTCCCCAGCATCCAGCGTTGACAATAACTGATAGTTGTGAGGCAGGTTTCCCCAACCCAAATAGATGGATTCGGAGACGGCTCCTGAGTTGGAGACGAGCAGCGAGTTGCCTGCATCCTTGGAAATCCATATTCGTACTTTCGAAACGGTTCTCGAGTTGTCGCGATACGCCAAAGACTTGGCGTTCTGAAACAAAGTTGGCTTCGCCACGCTTGCCAATCGTGCAAACGAACCCTCAAAACGGTTGACAGGCTTATCCATGGCGACATGAATTGGAATTGGCCCCCCCAAATTCCATCGCTGACCAATCATCGCTGACAGTTCAGCCAGGTCCATGCTTTTGGGGCCTACTTGGAGGGGCGAAACGAGGAACGGGAGTTGGCCTGATGGGCTAACAGAAGGATCATTTTCGACCGAGACCCATCTCAGTTTTGTTTTCAATTTCTCAAAAAATCCGACCACAGATTCCTTTAGCCATTGTGAATAAGCACTTTGAAGACGTTGGGCAATCAGGAGTTCTCGTTGCTTCAAGTCCTTGGGCAAATTACCGCCGGCCGCGTTTGCGAACCGCTCCAGGATGAAGGCGTTTGTCTGGTCGATTGGAACCGAAACGTCGAGGTGGGATGAACCGATGGCTCTCAATGCGTAGCCACGATAGTTGGGATGCGAACGGTAACGACTCTCGAATTCATCCAAAGCCATTGCGATAGCCTGTTGCACGCGAGCAGAAAGTGGATTGTAGAGATGGCTATAAGGATTCAGGGCTGTGCGTGAACGGTCTCGATGTTGGAACAGATCGTTATCCGCCACGTTGGAAATGGCTTCTTCCACCTCCCGAATTGGACTATCCAACTCCAGCATCGGCACAAACTCTAGTCCATACCTTGACATGGCTCGGTACATCAACTCAACAATGTCCTTTTGAAACGGGTCACGCCCTAAAACGCTAAAGGTACCAGTATCAAAACGCGAATTGGAGCTAAATTTGGAGCATGGGAATAGAGTGCTTCCCTCCGCATGCACCGTCATGGCGAGTGTATCGAAACCGTTGGCCTTGCAATAGTTTCCAATTTGCTTTGCGAACCGCAAGAAGAGTCTCCAATCGTCGTAGACCGGAGAGCCATTACCCTTGATCGCAAGTGCTTCCGAGCCAAACATGCTTCGAACGTTCGCCGAGTTAAGTTCCAAGACGCAACTCGCTTGGCTCGACTCCTGTTGGGGTATATTGCGAGCGTCAGTCGAATCATTCCAAACATCGACAAGAGTCGCTTTGATGTTTAGCGTATTGGTTGCGTTTAAGTTGGTGATTTCTAACCGAGCATTGCGAGAATTCGGCCAGAAAAGAATTGCAAACTCGTCTTGAGCGGTTGCGGTGGTTGGATGGATGACGCGATCGATAAAACGGGTGGACGACACTTCGAAAACTTGGCTAACTAAAGTTTCCTCGTTCAATTTTGACTCAGGAGATGAAACGGATACTCGAAAAGCCGCATGGATGTTCGAGGTACCAAGCGTCAGTCGATGCATTTGCCCCGGCATTAAACCTGTGATGGACGTCCTTGCCAAGGCTCCCGGTGCGATCTGAAGGATCGATCCATTTGAGTCGGGGCTTGAGTCGCTCGTAAACTCGCGTGGAAGGACCGAAATCGACTTGGTGAGGTCGAAGAAGGGAAAACGTTTTGAACTATCGACTTGGCCTGCCAATCGGCTTGTAAGGGAGTGTGTATCGAAGGCCTTCGAGGGGATATTGGTCTGTGGTTGCCAACCGGATGCCGCATCTTGGCCGTGTTGCGGGCGCGCCATTGCCAGTTGGCTTGCGGGCGTAGCAGAGGTGTTGTTGTAGACGACGAACTGCACCACTCGTTCCGTGCTTGGATGCCGAATGAGAATTCCAGGCAAAACACGCTTGGGTTCGAACTTGAATCGAAGCTCATAGACACCTTCCTCCTTCGGAGCCGCCGAGAGCACATCGAAAGGTTCCCCATGCCCTCGGCTGTCCAACGCTAACGTCTTTGATTTCCGAAAGACTTGGTGGTCATCGTCAATTCGAACCAACGAGCACTCGAGACTACCGGTGGTCGAAAACCAGGCGAGCCCATAGGGTTGGATTTGAATGTTTAGCGGTTCATCCGCATTGTAGACGAGATGGCTTCGACTGGTCACGACCCGCAATCGATCACCTGGAACACGATCGATGGAGAGACGGCAATCTTGAAAACCCAGTTCCTGCAAATCGGAATTGTCGCGAAGGGATTTCAACGTCCATGCAAATTGCTTGATGATCGATTGACCGGTCTCCGGATCGGTGATTTGAAGTTGCATTTTTAACCGGCTGTTCGTTTTCGCTTGAACGCGAATATCGCAGCCGCCGAACCGCGTTTCAGCATCGTCAATGACAAGTCGCCCGTCCGCGTCCTTAAGAAGGAAGCTTGGATCGTATGGGTCGATGCCGAGTTGCCGTGTGCTGGCTATCGCTCCGCTATCGAGTTCGATCGTTCCAACGTAGCTTGCAGATTTAGGGCTCCCCCAAACGATTCGCAGATTCAAATCGATTGGAAAAACGTCTATTTGCGGATCCGCTGGGTCGAGACGAGGTTGCTGTGCCTGGACCTTGCCAACAACTAAGGTTGCAACCAAAACGGAGAACGCGACCAAGGAACAAAGTTTGCAAAACATCCGAGTACGACAATGCAGTCCACGGAACGAGAGGATTGGATGAACGAAGGGGGTGAAGGAGATCATGCGCGGGAGGATATCAATTTTGGCCCCGCGATGCCTACGCCAATTTCGAACGCTAGCAAAGTATTTTGCCCGCAGTGTAGAACGGCACTCCGTGCCGTTAGCTCGGCGCTCCAGGCGGTTCTTTTCGGCACGGAATGACACAGCCGACCAAAGTCAAAGTAGTAGGCACATTCCATGTGCCGTTCACCAGGAATCATTGTAAGTTCACTCCAATTGTAAATTCACTCCAGCGGACGGCACGACGGAGCGTGCCTGCTACTTTTGTCGGCCGTGTCCGAAGTGCCGTTAGCTCGGCGCTCCAGGCGGTTCTTTTCGGCACGGAATGACACAGCCGACCAAAGTCAAAGTAGTAGGCACATTCCATGTGCCGTTCAC
>JANMLD010000421.1:0-13119 GCA_031372345.1 Pirellula sp. | reverse complement strand
GTTTTCATCTGTGTTAATATCATAACTTCCACTTTGCTCATTGGGGCTTTGTGGTGCTCGATCAACGACAGGAACCACGGAGACACAGAGGTTCACAGAGCAGCGAACCAAAAGGAACGAACTTTGAAAATCTTATAAATTTCTCCGTGCCTCTCTGTGCCTCTGGGTGCTCAATCAACGACAGGAACCACGGAGACACAAAGTGCACAGAGCAGCGAACCAAACGGAACGAACTTTGAAAATCTCATAAATTTCTCCGTGCCTCTCTGTGCCTCTGTGGTGTTCGATCAACGACATGAACCACGGAGACACAGAGGTGCACAGAGCAGCGAACCAAAGGGACCGAACTTTGAAAATCTTATAAATTTCTCTGTGCCTCTCTGTGCCTCTGTGGTGTTCGATCAACGACAGGAACTGGCGAATTTGTTTTGGCGATGCCGGAGGGAGGGTGGCCGCTAGTCCATCAAGCACCCTAGAACTGCAGCCGATTATGGACGATTGCTACCGCGACAGGCGTTACTATACGATGGACTACAATCGTCCGTTGAATACACCGTTCACGGAGGACGAAGCGAAATGGGCCGAATCGTTCATGAAACGAAAGCAGAACTGTTTCAAAGTTCACCCACATTCCGGGAATCATGTAGGTGAGACAATGATTTTCTGGCCAAATCCTGATAAACTGATCTCACGGTATGTCCCTTCTGACTAGAGTGACTGCCGTTTTCCATCCTACCCATACCCGATCGATTTGCATGTACCTTCGGCTTGCCAAACGTTTGCTTCTTGAAACCGATAAGCGGTTGTTGTTCAAACTCGCGTACCTAGCTGGTTTCAAAGGCTTGCGGAGTGTTCAAAAACACAAGTCCCGATTAAAACGCGGCGAGTTTTTCCCTCCGTTTCTGTACATTTCGATCATCAACACTTGCAACCTTCGTTGCCAAGGCTGCTGGGTCGACGTAGCTGCGAAACAAACGAAAATCGATTTTGCGGCCATGAACAAGACGTTGACCGAGGCCAAGGCGATGGGGAATTCGTTCTTCGGTATCCTCGGGGGCGAGCCTTTCATGCACAAAGAACTGCTCGACATATTGGCGGCCCATCCCGATGCGTACTTCCAGGTGTTTACCAATGGGCATTTTATTACGGACGAAGTTGCCAAGCGATTAAGGCAGCTTGGCAATGTGACTCCCTTGATTAGCGTTGAGGGCTCTCAAATCGTCAGCGATACGCGTCGCGGTCGCGATGGCGTTTTGAGCAAGACGATGGAGGGACTGCAAAACTGCCTCAACAACAAAGTCATGACTGGCGTTTGCACTAGCGTTTGCAAAAGCAACATTGATGACTCGCTAAACGATGCATGGGTTGATCGATTGGTGGAGATGGGGGTCATGTACTGCTGGTTCCATGTCTTCCGGGTTGTCGGCCCGGAAAGCTCGCCGGAACTCGCGCTGGACACCGCCGAGCTCGCCCGCGTTCGTGAGTTTGTAGTGAACACCCGCGTCAAAAAACCAATCATTGTTATCGATGCTTACCACGATGGCAAAGGACGCGCACTCTGCCCAGCAGTGACGGGATTTACGCACCACATCGGCCCAGGAGGCCACATCGAACCCTGTCCGATCATTCAACTGGCCAAGGAATCGATTCACGATGGCCGACCGCTCAAGGAAGTTTTTCAAGAAAGCGAATTCTTGAGAGACTTTCGAGAAACGGTTTCAAAACACACGCGCGGATGTGTCGTATTGGAACGACCGGATCTACTTCAGGCCTTGGCCGAAAAACACGGCGCAAAGGACTCCACCATTCGACAAACTGCTCTGCAAGAAATTGCGGCGATCACGCCTCGACGCAGTCAATATGTGCCTGGCGCCGAAATTCCTGAACGTTCTTGGGCATATCGGCTTGCAAAATGGTATGCATTTCATGACTACGGTACGTACACTAGGAACTTCGACGCAAAGGACTGGGTCGATCCCGACGCATTGGTCCAAAAACCAGTTGCGGCGGATTCCAAGGAATCCTGTTGCAATGAACCTCGTTTGTACTCCCCTTCACTTCCTACCCAAACTCCTGCCTCACCACGATGAAAATCACCTCACTTCGAATGACCTTCGCTGCGTTCCTGTCCGCCGCATGCTTGTTAACCGGTATCGTCAACAAATCGTACGCCGAAGATGTCCAGTTGTTTAACGGCAAAGACTTTAGCAATTGGCACGGCCGCTCCACCACCGACCCTGCCAAATGGGATAACGTCTCGGACGCGGACAAGGCTAAATGGAATCAAGAAGTCAAGGATCACTGGAGCATTCAAGGGGATGTCATTGTCAGCGATGGCCAAGGGGCTTATCTGACGACCAATCAAGACTTTGGCGACTTTGAGTTTTCATTCGAATACTGGATAGTGCCCGGTAGTGATTCCGGTGTGTACTTGCGAGGGGTCCCTCAAGTTCAAATCTGGGATCCAGACGCCGCGAACAACAAAGCCAACGGCAACGAAAAGGGGAGCGGCGGTCTTTGGAACAACCCGGCTGGTTGGGGCGGCAAAGACCCGCTGGTTCGCGCGGACAAACCGGTTGGCGAGTGGAACGCGATGCGTATTCGATTGATAGGCGAACGCTGTACCGTTTGGCTCAACGACAAGTGCGTCGTAAAGAGCGAACGACTAGCCAATTACTTTGCCAAGGGCGAACCACTCTATGCAAAAGGTCCAATCCAATTGCAAACGCATGGTGCCGAAATCCGATGGCGAAATCTCAAGCTGAAGGAATTCGCGGCCGACGAAGCCAATGCCCTACTCAAGGCGGACGAAGAGTCCACCGAAAAATTCATATCGCTATTCAACGGCAAGGACTTAACGGGTTGGCAGGGTGCAACCAATAATTACTCAGTGGTCGACGGCAGTATCCAATGCCAAGCTGGCAAAGGTGGAACACTCTTCAGCGGAGGAGCCTACAGCGACTACGTGATGCGAGTTGATTTCCAATTGCCACCGGGCGGTAACAACGGTTTGG
The DNA here is from genome assembly GCA_031372345.1 of Pirellula sp. GTDB lineage: Bacteria > Planctomycetota > Planctomycetia > Pirellulales > Pirellulaceae > JBKCUI01. Next base: position 10,105 of record JANMLD010000421.1, on the reverse strand, counting down.
TCATGCGGTACCCTAGCCAAGACGAAATCGACAAAATGCCCAAGGATAAACGATCGGACGATGGAGCTTATGTCGCCATGACCGAACTGCAAGTTCTCGATGACGGTCATGCGAAATACAAGAATCTCGATCCTCGTCAAGCTCATGGCAGCGCCTATGGAATCGCCGCGGCCAAACGCGGTTTCCTTCGCCCAACAGGCCAATGGAATCATGAGATTGTGACCGTGCAAGGATCGACGATTACGGTCGAGTTGAACGGGACGCGCATCTTGGAAACAGACGTTTCAAAGGTGACGGAATACATGGCCAAGAGTCCACACCCAGGCAAGGATCGGAAGAGCGGTCACGTCGGATTTGCTGGTCACAATGACCCGGTTCGATTTCGCAATGTAGATATCCGTTCCATCGCCAACTAGTCGAATTCCACGCCAAGTGGTCGATGGCCACCGAGTGATTCGCTAATCGATACCCCATCCAAATTGTTCATGTCCAGTATGAAATCGACCTCTCTGCAATACTTTAGACTAGCGACAATTGCAACCGCGTGCTTTGCAAGTGTGTGCCCTGCTCGTGCCGAAGACTCCGATCGGATTTTTCCGGTCAAGGACGCGTATGCGACCAAACCCGAGGAGATGAAGAAGTACGTTGAGTTGATCGAGCACACCAGTGCGAAGATCGAAATGATTCCGATCGCAGGTGGAAAATTTGCGATGGGGAGCCCTGACTCTGAAGCCGATCGAAACGACGATGAGGGACCGGTACACCAAGTAGAAATATCGCCCTTCTGGATGGCTAAGTGTGAAATGACTTGGGATGCCTACGATGTTTGGATGTCGGACTTGGACGTGTTTTCGCGTGAGGTGAACAAAGTAAAAGCGACACCTCGCGACGCGATTGCCGATGAATTTCAAAAGAGCCAACCCACCAAGCCGTATTGCGATATGTCCTTTGGTATGGGCAAGCGAGGTTTTCCAGCAATTTGCATGACGCAGCATGCGGCTCGAACCTACTGCAAATGGCTTTCTGCAAAGACCGGTCGGTATTACCGACTTCCGACCGAAGCCGAGTGGGAGTACGCGTGTCGAGCTGGTACGACGACAGCGTATTCCTTTGGGGACGATGCAAGCCGATTGCCAGACTATGCATGGTTCGCTGACAACGCGGGTGAAGGCTATCACGAAGTTGGCGAAAAGAAACCTAATCCTTGGGGTCTGCACGACATGCATGGAAACGTTGCTGAATGGGTACTCGATCAGCACACGCCGGAAGGCTATCCGCTAGACCAACTCAAGAAAAGCAATCCACTTTTGATACCGAAGACGCTTTATCCGCGAACGGTACGCGGCGGTGGCTGGGATAAACCTGCCGCTGCATGCCGCAGTGCAGTTCGCGAAGGATCGACCGAAGATTGGATTTCCCAGGACCCCCAGTTCCCAGTCAGCATTTGGTATCTAACCGACGCACTGCATGTCGGTTTTCGCGTCGTTCGACCTATGCATGAGCCCACGGAGGAAGAAAAGAGAGCATACTGGGAAGCGTCCGAGCCGATCATGAAAGAGCGTCCCGTTCCACTGGAACGCTAAGTTCATTCAAGCGATAAACCAGAAAACCAAACCGCCCATCCTTCCTTTCCATGTTCTTTACAGGAGTTAACCATGTCCCACCAAGAATCCGTTCCATCGAATGATGCAAGTCGACGTTCCTTTTTAAAGAATACCGGTGTCGCAGCGACGGCCGGGGTACTCGCGTCAAATCTTTCCCGAAGCGTGCATGCAGGCGAAGATAACACGATACGTGTTGCACTCGTTGGGTGCGGTGGACGTGGGGCTGGAGCTGCAGCCAATGCACTGACGGTCAACAATGGTCCAATCGAATTGGTTGCGATGGCCGACGTTTTTGACTACAAGCTCAAGAGCTGCTACGAAAGTCTAAACAAGCAATTCCCAGACAAGGTCAAAGTTTCTCCCGACAAGCAGTTCGTTGACTTCGACGGATACAAAAAAGCCATGGACTGCCTCCGTCCTGGGGACATCGTTGTAATGGCAACTCCCTGCGCCTTCCGTTGGGTGCAATTCGAATATGCGATTTCCAAAGGACTGAATGTCTTCATGGAAAAGCCGGTGACGGCTGACGGGCCCACCAGTCGCAAAATGCTGGAGCTTGGAAAGCTATCGGTAGCCAAAAATCTAAAGGTTGGCGTTGGCCTCATGTGCCGTCACTGCGATGCACGCCACGAGCTGCATCGACGCATCAAAGGTGGCGAGATTGGCGAAATCCTATTGATGCGAGCCTATCGCATGGCCGGCCCAACCGGTTCGGCTGCAACAGAGAAAAAGCCCGCGGACATGAGCGAATTGATGTATCAAATCAATCGTTTCCATGGTTTTTTGTGGGCTAGCGGCGGTGCGGTCAGCGATTTCCTTATTCACAATATCGACGAATGCTGTTGGATGAAAGATGCATGGCCCGTCAAAGCGATCGCGAGCGGCGGGCGACACTATCGGAACGAGTGTGTGGACCAAAATTTCGACACTTATTCCATCGAGTACACGTTTGAAGACGGCACCAAGCTGATGGTCAACGGTCGAACGATTCCTGGCTGCAAGGATGAGTTCGCTAGCTACGCACATGGTACGAAGGGGGCAGCCGTCATCTCCACGTCATCCCATTCGCCAGCAAGGTGCAAGATCTACAGTGGCCAGACGTTTTCGAAAGCCAATCTGCAATGGCAGTTTCCACAGACGGAAACGAGCCCTTATCAATTGGAATGGGACCACCTTATCGCCGCCATTCGCGACAACGAGCCGTACAATGAGGTGGAACGTGGGGTTCAAGCGTCGCTCGTAACTAGCATGGGACGTATGGCAGCCCATACTGGCGTCGAGGTGACTTACAAGCAGATGCTCAACTGCGAGCACGAGTTCGCGCCGGGAGTTGAGAACATGACGTACAATAGTCCGGCACCTGTGCTCGCGGATAAAAACGGCGTTTATCCGGTGCCACAACCTGGCATCATCACCGACCGTGAATACGCCTAGGGCGGCACTCTAAAAATGCCCCATAAATTGGTTCGGTTTGGCCCGGCAATTGCGGTTGCTAGGAAATGGGCCAACGTCGTTGGCTGTTTAATGGAGTCAACACAGGTTTAGGAAACAAGAAATGGAAATAACATCCGTCATCTCAATTGTCGCGAAATCGGAAAACGCTAAGGATCGTCGGTTAGCAATCCAGAAATCTTGGTCCATTGAGGAAAGAAATAACCGGCGTCGTACTGCAATCGATTCGCAACTCCGACTTGGGGCGATCCTTTCGATGGGTCGAAAAAAAACCGCTTGGAGCCAAAAGGCGCTCGAATTTGCGTCTTGAGCGTGCCGCTTGGCTAAATCCTTCTCCAACTCAATCCCATCTGCTGCCGCCCGATGCCCCAAATGCCATTCCAGTCCAAACAAACTCGGCATTTACGACAGATTGCAAACTATTCTTGACTATTTGGAGTCTATAGATGGTAGTCTTTACGTAGACGTATGGAAAAGGAGCAATCTGGGCCCGTACGTCAACTTCGGATGACTCAATTAAAAGTAGCTCGGCGTTTGCTGAGAGACTGGCAGAGCAGTAAGCCGACGCGGTGACCCTGGACAAGGGGTTCCACTTCGTCGGCTTTTTTTATGCCAGCACTGTATTCGAACCACCACTGCCGGGGAGCTGATACGAAGCTGTTCGCCGTCGACAGCCGATGTTAGTCCGACAAAACGATGCCAAATGCATTCCCAAAGCCGCTGGTCAAAGACATTCAGAACTATGCTCAAAACATAGTCGACACGATCCGCAAGCCTTTGCTTATCCTCGACGCGGCTCTTCGCGTTCGATCGGCAAACCGCGCCTTTTATCAGACGTTTCAAGTCTCGGCGGCTGAAACCGAGGGTTGCCTCATCTACGAACTCGGAAATGGCCAATGGAACATTCCCGAGCTGAGAACGTTGCTCGAAGACATCATTCCTAAAAACTCCGCGTTCGACGATTTTGAATTGGAGCACACCTTTCCGACCATTGGTCGCAGATTCATGTTGCTCAATGCACGCAGGCTCCAAGCGGGCCAGCATGATGAATTGATTGTATTGGCAACGGAGGATGTTACGGCGAGAATGAAGGCCGAGGAGAATTTGATCAAAGCGGGCGCGCTACAAAATGCAATCTTCAATAGTGCCAATTTTTCAAGCATAGCCACCGACGAGAAAGGAGTCATTCAGATCTTTAATGTCGGAGCGGAACGTATGCTCGGGTACGAAGCGGCTGAAGTCATGAACAAAATTACGCCCGCCGACATATCGGATCCGCAGGAAGTCATCGCGCGAGCAAAAGCTCTAAGCTCCGAACTTCAAACCACCATAACACCCGGTTTCGAAGCCCTTGTCTTCAAAGCCTCGCGCGGAATCGAAGACATTTACGAATTGACCTACATTCGCAAGGATGGCACTCGTTTCCCTGCCATCGTGTCCGTGACGGCACTCCGCGACGCACAAGAAAATATTATCGGCTACTTGCTCATCGGCACGGACAATACCGCTCGTAAACAAGTCGAAGCCGAACGCATGCTACTGGATCAGCGTGTTCGCGATCAACAGTTTTACACGCGATCGCTCATTGAATCCAATATTGATGCGCTGATCACTACCGACCCACGAGGCATCATTACCGACGTCAATCGACAAATGGAGATTCTGACCGGTTCCACTCGCGACGAACTCATCGGAGCTCCCTTTAAGGACTACTTTACCAACCCGGATCGAGCCGATGCTGGAATCAGACAGGTTTTGGCCGAAGGCAAAGTCACCGATTACGAATTAACTGCAAGTACAAAAAGCGGGACAGAAACAGTGGTCTCGTACAATGCAAGCACATTCTATGATCGCGATCGTAAACTGCAGGGGGTCTTTGCTGCTGCCCGCGATGTCACTGCTCGCAAACAAGTGGAATCCGAACGAATGCTCCTCGATCAACGCGTTCGAGACCTGCAGTTTTACACGCGCTCGCTCATCGAATCCAATATTGATGCTTTGATCACCACCGACCCTCGCGGCATCATTAGCGATGTGAACAAGCAGATGGAGGAGCTCACTGGTTGCACTAGGGACGAACTGATCGGGGCTCCATTCAAGGACTATTTTACCAACCCCGATCTAGCGGAAGCTGGCATTAAGCTGGTTCTCGCCGAAGGCAAAGTGACCAACTACGAACTAACAGCCCGAGCAAGAGACGGAGTGCAGACCGTCGTTTCCTACAACGCAACAACTTTCTACGATCGCGACAGGAAACTTCAAGGGGTCTTCGCCGCCGCACGCGACGTTACTGAGCGGAGTCGACTTGAAAAGCAAATGCAACTCCAAGCAGCCGAGCTCTCGGACTTGCATCGACGCAAAGACGAGTTCCTAGCCATGCTTTCCCACGAACTTCGTAGCCCCCTAGCGCCTATTTCCAATGCCGTCCAAATGCTGGGCATGCAAAGCAGTAATGAGAACGAGTTCCAGAAAGAAGCAAGAGGAATCATTGAACGACAGACCAATCAACTGCAACATCTAGTCGATGACCTTCTCGAAGTATCGAGGATCACCACGGGGATGGTGCAACTACGAAAGGTGTCTGTGGTCGCTGGTGATATCATTCGATCGGCGGTCGAGACCGTTCGACCTTTAATTCTGCAACGCGGGCACGAGATCAACGTGACGATTCCAGTGGAACCAATCTGGTTGCATGCAGATGCTGCGAGGCTCGAACAGGTTTTGGTCAACTTGCTGACCAATGCCGCAAAATACACAGACCCGAACGGAAAGATCTGGCTTAGCGCCGAACAAATCGGGGCCGAATGCATTCTGCGAGTCAGAGATACGGGGGTTGGAATCACGCCTGAGTTGCTCCCTTGCATTTTCGATCTATTCACCCAAGCAGAACGTTCGCTCGATCGTTCTCAGGGTGGGTTAGGCATCGGGTTGGCGCTGGTTCAACGACTAACGGAATTGCACGGCGGTAAAGTCGAAGTGTTCAGTACGTTGAGGCAAGGTAGCGAGTTTGTAGTTCAGCTTCCGGTGGAACTTTCGAGGGTCGTTGAGTCGGCACAAGTTGTAGTCAACGCTCCCAAGAAAACCCAAAGCCCCTTACGTATTCTCGTGGTCGATGACAATGTCGACACCGTTTTGAGTTTCTCCATGCTGCTGAAGGAATCTGGAAATGAAGTGCGAACTGCACATGATGGACCGACAGCCGTCCAGATTGCCACGGAATACGTTCCGGATGTCGTCTTACTCGATATCGGGCTACCAGGTCTGAATGGATACGAAGTTGCGAAGCAGATTCGAATGCAGCCGACGCTCAAGAATGTTGTCCTGGTTGCGCTAACTGGCTATGGACAGGAATCGGATCGACAAGCTTCGATGGAGGCTGGTTTCAATCATCACCTAATCAAACCAGCACGACTGGAGCAAGTTAGGAAAATACTCGCGAGCGTCGCGGAACATCGTAGGGCAGGCTGCTAGCCTGCAACGGGTTCAGTAATCTATGACCTTTAGCCTGCACTAAGAAAGAAATAGGCTGCCAGGACGCAACGGTTGCGAGGTAGCGAAATCAGAATGCGAAAACATGCCCAGGGCGGTGCTTCGCTTTGCCCTGGGCTAAGATGTCATTGCCCGTTGGGCTGAAATCGCAAATCGCAAATCGCAAATCCAACATCCACTTAACACCTTAAGCCTCAAGCCTCAAACTCCCCTCAACCGGACCTAAACCCCATGGCGACCATCGAAAAATCGCTTCGCGTGCTCATTGTCGACGACAATCGCGACGGAGCAGACGCACTTGGGCTACTCGTAGAAGCGTTGGGAAATCAAGTGCATGTGACGTATGGTGGAATCCAAGCACTCGATGTTGCAACCGCATTCCAGCCCGACTTGATGCTAATTGACTTAGTAATGCCTGACATCGATGGTTGTGATCTGGCGGCTCAGTTGCGTCGCATGCCATCTTTCAAACAAACCAAGATCGTAGCCATTACTGGACTCAAGGATGATCGTCACAAGGAGTTAGCCATGAAAGCAGGATGCGACATGGTTCTGACCAAGCCAACAGCTCTGGATGAAATCAAGGCCGTACTCGCCAGCGTGGAGCCCGCATCCGCTACATCTACCCGATCTGGAAAAGCAATCAAAGTACGATCCAATCCCTCCAATTCCTCGTTGGAGAATCGACTTCCGATCGATGAGGCCCGCAAGATTCGAAGCGATCGGGTATCCAAAGCACTTACTCAAACCGAAAGCGAAGCGGCGATTTGCGATGGAATCATTCGCTTTCAAGAAGAGTATCTGGGTTGGCGGTCGGACCAAGTACAGATTCATTTCATCAAAGATCTGCTGGTTGTTCGTATTCGCAGCGTCTTGACCTTAGCGGAGCGTCAACTTGGCAAGACTGCTTCGCCAGAAAAAGGACGTGATTTGATAAAACAGACACGCAAGCAGTTGTTGGAGTTGGCGCGCCCGATGTTGGAGTCTCTTGTTTACGAGGCGGTAGGTGTCAAGGTTCGGAGCATGCACCACGACATCAGTACGGTGACAGGCGAAGAAGTTATCGTATTCTCATTCGGGGAAATCCCTCGATTTGAATAGCCTCCTCCAACTTAGGCTGAGGCAATCTTGGCCGAATCAAGGAAGGGGGCCATGATGGGGAGTCGCTAGCAGCGTTGCCGAACTGGGCAATCTGGTCGACCGAAACCCGGAAAAACACAAAATGCTAACAGAAAAATGGAGGCAGAAAAATATCTGGCACTCTATTTTTCTGCCCCCATTTTTCTGCCTCCCACTGCGAGCTGGATCTAGCGGTCCCGCCAGCCTTCGCTGTCGACGAAGGGCTAAAATTCGCCGTTCGAAAATAAAGAGCCAACGGATTGTTCTGGTTATTCTGTGGATTTTCAACTTCAATCCTAACCGAGTCCGGTTTGGAGATATCTTAAGTTGATGTCCTCTCGAGAATCCCTCAACACCGACGCTATCCGATTGATCAGCCAGTTCCAGCCTGCGCTGTTAGCCTATATCCTCACACTGCACCGCAACCACACCGATGCCCAAGATATCTTGCAGGAAACCAACGTGGTACTGTGGCAGAAGATTAGTTTGTTTCAAGAAGGGACCAGCTTCAAGGCATGGGCGTTTCGAATCGCATATTTGCAAACCCTCGCACATTTCAAACGAATGAAACGTGGGAAGTGGCTAGGCTTTGCTCCCGAGTTAATAGAGATATTAGCTCAAGAGTCTGGACCGCTTCTCGATGATTTTGAAGAACGCCACCGCGCGTTGCGCGCGTGTATTGATAGGTTGCCCGACGAGGATCGCCGAATTTTGGGAGCTTATTACCAGAGCGGTCTCCCTCTCGCGGACGTCAGCGTCAAAGTCGGGCGAAGTGTCGGTGCTCTCAAACAGGTTTTGTTGCGATTACGCCGATCTTTGAAGATGTGCATTGAGGGGCATTTGAACCGAGAGTTTATTCCAACGAAATATCATGACTAACCAAAACGATTCGCAAAAAAAAGAGCTCGATGAGTTGCTGGAGAGACTCGCCAATCGCGAATTAACCTCGAACGACAACGCGCATTTGGAAGAACAATTGGCATCGGACGCTTCGGCGCGACAAACCTATATTTGCAACTCTGTTTTCGAAGCGATGCTCAGCTATGAGTTTCCATCCCTGGAAGCTGTAGCATTGTGTCCACCAGAGCAGCCGAAGCCAAGTCGGTTTTATCGCAATCTTGCGGGTATGCTTGCGTTGGCGGCCGCTGTGCTGATTGGATTCTGGCTTGGTTATCAAGTTTTGTTGGATCGAACTCAATCGCAGGTCGCCCAGGATACGACTGCAAACGATAATCTACTTGCTTCGCAAATCGCAACCGTCACCAGCGTGTCCAACTCGACAGGCTTTCACAAAGGTCAGCGATTGTTGGCAGGACCCGTCGAATTGCTCTCTGGGGAGTTGGAGCTAACCCTAGACTGCGGTGCTGTTGTTTCTCTGGTCGGTCCCGCAAAGTTGGATCTGCAAAGCGACTATCGGGCTTTCTTGCATTTCGGCGGGCTCAGCGCTCATGTGCCACAAGAAGCAGTTGGCTTTATTGTTCAAACCCCCAACAGTCATATTCGTGATCTGGGGACTTCGTTTACCATCAAGGTCGCAAAGAATGGCGATACGGATCTGCATGTGATCGAAGGTGCTGTAGAAGCGACGTCAGTGCGCATTCCTCGCGCAACTCCTAAAGTAGTTTCCGAAACTCAAGCTATCCGTTTCGTCGGGAGCTCGGTCGAACCGCTCCGTTACGAAGCGGAGTCCTTTAGCTCTCCAAAGCAGAGCGATCAAATCGAGCGAAGCGTCAACTATGTGCACTGGTCCTTCGATCGAATCGGTGATGATACCGACTCGTATGGAACGATCGTTGCCCCGCTTCGCTTAAAGCGATTGAATCCAATGGATGCTATTCCCACCACTGCTTCCGGTGTGATTGGAAACAGTTTGAGTTTTGACGGAATGGGAGGCTACGCCGAGAGCACTTATCGAGGTATCGAGGGGGACGGAGCACGTACCGTCGCATTCTGGATCCGATTGCCAGATCTTTCTCACGAGGGAAATCGAAACTGCATCATCAGTTGGGGCCTGCCTGTTCCCTCGAAGAAATGGGAGATCATATGGAATCGTTCCGCTTCGCTGGGCACCGTAGGGGCTGTGCGTGTCGACTTTGGAAAAGGGCGAGTTGTCGGAAGTACGGACTTGCGAGATAGCTTATGGCACCACGTTGCGATTGTTTTTCATGGCGGCAGGGGTGCAAATCTTTCGACGCATGTCAAGCTTTATGTGGACGGCCGCCTGGAAACCGTTACTGGAAAACTCCAACAGCAAATACTAACGGACACCAGTACGCCAGGCGCGGTTCCAGTTACCCTGGGTCGCTTCATTGATTCGCGAGCAAAAGTACTTACGTCTTACTTCATAGGTGAACTCGATGAACTGTTTATCGTCGACGAAGCGATGACTCCTAGCCAAATTGTTCGGCTCAAGGAGAGCAATCGAATCCAACCTTAGGAGA
>JANMLD010000401.1:0-5964 GCA_031372345.1 Pirellula sp. | reverse complement strand
GACTAGGGCAAACGTTTTTTGCAACCGATCGATACACTGATGCGCAGCTTGCCTTCTCACGTGCCTTGAATGAAGACGTTTGTCCCTTGCGTGCGGTAGACGAAATCAAAAACGCTATCGAACGAGTTGCCCGCGAGTTGCAGATACCCGTAGTCGACTTTGAGCAGAGACTTCGCCAGGTGTGCGACGTAGAGTACGGACATTCCATCTTGGGAGAAGAGTACTTTCTCGATCACGTACACCCGACCATTGATGTGAACCGGAGATTGGCCATATGGATCATTGAAGAATTGCAAGCAAGTGCGATCGTCCATGGGAAACGAATCGTCAACATGGTCCTGGCCGAGGAGTTTTCCACTGTAGAAGAAAAGGTTCTCTGTCAAATCAATCAGGAGGCGCAAGCCTTTGCTTTGCGGAATTTGGCAAAAGTACTTCATTGGGCAGGGAAATTCGACGAGGCGGTTCCGCGTGCGAGAGACGTTTTGGAGATACTTCCTAAGGATCCTGAGAGTCGGTTCATTTTGGCTCGATGTCTTAGCAATATGGGACGAAGCGGGGAGGCGCTCGAGGAGTACGATCAACTTTTTGCCAATGGCGTTGACTATCCTCGGGCTTATCTCCCATTCGGCCAACTGCTTGCTGAAACCGGAAACCTGGAGCGGGCCAAGGCATATTTGCTCATGGCAGTCCTTCATGAGCCAAAGAATGCTGGAGCATACTATGCGTTGGGTCTCGTTCATCTTCGGCTAAGGGAGTTTCAATTTGCAGTCGAATCGTTTGATGAATCGAATAGGCTCTATGCCGAAGACGCACAAACGCTTTTTTACTTAGCGCAGGCCAAAGCCGGCTTGGGAAACCATAGAGAGGCGATGGCGCTGTATGAAAAAGTGCTATCCAAGGGAGCTCGAGCAGCCAACATCCATTATCAATATGCATTGTCACTCTTGGAGACGAATCAGCAGGCGAAAGCAATTCTGGAATTGGAAAAAGCAATTGAAATCGCCCCCGATTGGAAAGAGGCGCAAGAGCAACTGGAATTGGCTTCAAAGTCACGCGGGGTGAGTTATCCGTAGGCCGGTTCGCTCCGCGACCGGCAGTCAGTGTAGTCCAAACCGCACTTGCACTCTCCTTTCAAACGACGGCGGACGTGTTGGCTGTCGCTTCTTTGAAATATCGATTCAAAGCGTTGCATGCAATCGGCGTTACGATGCAGGACATCCGTCGGCGGAGCGACGGATCCACGTGGGCCGGTTCGCTCCGCGACCGGCGGTCAGTGTAGACGGAACCGCACTTGCACTCTCCTTCCAAACGACGGCGGACGTGTTGGCTGACGCTGCTTTGAAATATCGATTAAGAGCGCAGCATGCAATCAGCGTTACTATTCAGGACATCCGTCGGCGGAGCGACGGATCCACGTGGGCCGGTTCGCTCCGCGACCGGCGGTCAGCGTAGTCCAAACCGCACTTGCACTCTCCTTCCAAACGACGGCCGACGTGTTGGCTGTCGCTGCTTTGAAATATCGATTCAAAGCGTGGCATGCAATCGGCGTTACGATGCAGAACATCCGTCGGCGGAGCGACGGATCCACGTGGGCAAATTCCTGACTTGCAGAGCTATTGCAACCAAACGACAATATCGGAACGGAACCGGCCAATGGAGCCATACCAGGGTGCCGTCAAAGCGTATTGGACATGAAAGAAATTAATGGCAAATAAGCAAAAAAGACTGCTAAATGGGCACAAGAGGACTCGCGAAGATCATACGTCCGAAACGGCTTCTGATTACGCAGAAGCGGTCGAGTTCATTTCGAAAAACAAAGGTGAATGCCGGCTGAGAGATCTCGCTGAACTTTTCCAAATCAGCAGTGCCTCTGCGCATCGCGCAATTGCAAGGCTCAAGCGGCTTGGACTAATGGAATCTGAGCCCTACGGCCCTATTCGTCTAACGCGGAAGGGGCGAGTACTCGCGAATCAGAGCCAAGGATTGCACCAACTTGTGGTTGATTTTCTGCTAGCTATTGGGGTGCCTCGCGTGAGTGCGGAGATCGATGCCGAAGGACTTGAGCATCACATCAGCCATGATACCGAGAAAGCCTTTCGCGATTTTCTTGCCAAGTTGCCGTAACTACGCAATGGAATTCTTGAGAATTCAGTTACGACGCTCTGCGTTTACTAACCATGGGCTTTCGGCGGCCTATTGAAACAAATTCCCAATGGTCCTTGACGCATGTTTAGCGCATGCTAAACTTTAATTTAGCGCAGGGTAAATTTAGTGAAATACGGGGGTTTCCAGTGAAGAAGTATACGATTCGGGGTGGCTTTACGTTGGTCGAACTGTTGGTGGTGGTTGCAATCATTGGCGTACTGACATCACTCCTTTTACCGGCCGTGCAGGCCGCTCGTGAGGCGGCACGTCGAATGAGTTGCCAAAACAATTTAAGGCAGCTCGCTCTGGGAATTGCCAACTACGAGTCTTCCGTCAAGGCTATCCCGCCAGCCTACATTACTAACACACGAGTCAACGGGGCTTTTTACGGTATAGCCTGCGCCGACGAGTATCGCAATTCGACGCCAGGTTGGGGGTGGGGAGCATTTCTATTGCCCTACATCGAACAAGGCCCCCTCTATCAGAGCTTTGATCTTTTGGAACCCTGTTGGTCCCCAAAGAATGCGAATTGGGTCCAAGCCAAGGTATCCATCTTCCTTTGTCCGTCGGCTACGGGTGGCAGCGATGGCTTCTTGGTTGAGAAAGCGACGGACCACCGGCATGGGACCCCCATCCTCTTAAGCAATGGGAGCCCCATTCGCTTTTCGCATAGTCACTACGTCACCAATGCCGGGATTCATCAACCATGGGGCCGCGACACGCCATTCTGCTACGATTACGAACAAGGAGAGCCAGTTAGTGAGAATGGCGGAGCGCTTGCGTTTCTGGACGGTCCGTTCTTTCCAAATTCTAGGATGCCACTCAAACGCATCACAGACGGATTAACAAACACAATTTTCCTTGGCGAACATAGTTCTATCCTCAGTAACAAAACCTGGGTAGGAGTTGTCCCGACGGCGGTCACTCCTCCGAGATTGGATTTGCGTCGTTGGCAATCCGAGAATAACGGTGCGGGTTGCCTTGTCGGAGTGCATAGCGGACCAGACACTCACGATCATCCGGAGGTCATTATTCATGCTCCAAACAATCCTTTCGGACACACGGACGAGATGTGGGGCGAGCATGGACCAGGTTGTTCGATCGCGATGGGCGATGGATCGGTTCGTTTCGCATCGGCCTTTATTGATCCAGCGGTCTGGGTTGCTCTTTCCACACGCAATGGCGGAGAGGTCGTGAATGGCACTGAATAGCAGAAAGCAAGTTCGCCCATCGCGTTGGTATGGTGTTCTAGCTGGAACCGTAGTTCTCGCATTGATTGTAGGATGGATGACGTGGATGCGAACACCCCAGTTGGAAGCCAGCGAAGAAGCCCTAAAGACCGTTGATGCACTATTCACCGCCATCAATTCGCATGACGAGAAACGTGTCTTGGCCTGCAAAACCCAATTGAACAAGCACACGACCAACGGCAAACTGAGTCCCAAAGCAATGACCGAATTGGCCAAGTGTTGCGAGCAAGCCAGTTCTGGCGAGTGGGAAGTCGCGGCACGTAGGCTGTATCGCTTGATCGAGAATCAGTAAAATATCGATACTTCTCGCTGAACGCCGATCAGATGGTCTCGCTAAAATCCGAACGGAAGCGACTGATCGAACAATCGCTTCCATCTTAGGATCGCTTCATAGATTAAAAGCGATGGCAGCCAGGAGAGCCATGCCATCTCACCATACGACAAGAAGTCAAGTTCGAACCGAGCGGCTACTGCTGCGAAAAATCGCAGCAGCACCGCAGAGCAGATTAGCAAGTAGCTACGAGTCATCCATTCCTGATGCTTGACGAAATCACCTCGTCTTGCCCAACTAAATCCTAGCCAAGTTGCCACGCTGGTCCAAATAGCAAGTAGCGCGAACGCAGCGGCAGCAGAAACGCCACCGTTTGCTTTGACCGACATCGCCAATCCACTCGGTGCCGCGAACACTATAACCGCTATGGTATAGCCGTAACCAATCGTCCGGTGTACGCTGAGGCTTCGATTTCGAAGCCAATCGACGGATTGGGCAAGGCCAAGGAACAAAGCAATGGGTGACGAAATGACGTGTATATAGAACGCAAAAGCGTACCAAGAGTAAAAGTAAGATTGACGACCGATCAGAAACCCAAAGTCAAATTGGGGCGGAAAATAGGCAAATGAAGTCAAAACGATCAGGCCCCCAACGAGGGCGATCAGGGATAGAATACATGTCTTAGTAACACTCCAAAGGCAAACAAGGAGTTGTTTTTGTTCGGCGGACATGTAGCAATCCAAGTTTCAAAAAAATGCGTGAGGGAGACAACCATGAACGAATTGAAACAAGTCAATCCATACGAGACCCCGCAAAGTCCGAGTTCTTGGCGCCGATTCAATTATTTTCTTTATGGTAGCATGGCCGCGGTGGTTCTCGTCGTTGCTTCGGCAGCTGCGTGGATGATGATCGCGACTTCCGTGAAAAAGATGCCCTACAAAGACGAAAATCGAGTTAACATGCATCGTGGTCCGGTGCGGGATCGTGAAGTGGACAGCCCACACCAATCGAAATAATCGTAGTCAAAGACACTATCCAGAGTGATTAGAAGGCGTCGCGTGCAGGGGCCCATCCGCCCTTCAGATTGTTCGTCCACTCCAAAAAGGTTACTATCTGAATTCATTGCATAGGTTTTGGCACGCCATTCCGGAAGGACGAAACGATTAGCGAACTTTTAAAAACACAAGGCGAGATGGAAGCTTCCATCTGCCAATGCATTTCCCGGTTTGAACAGGAGTACATGGGCAGAGGACCAAAGGACATTCACGCGCACCTGATTGAGGATCTGCTGGTGGTTCGTCTTCATGGAGTTTTAACCGCCGCGGAACAACACCTTGTTAAGACCATGCCTGTGGACAAAGGACGAGATCTCCTAAAGCAAGTTCGAGCTCAACTCATCGAAATTGCAAGACCCGCGCTGGAAGAATTGGTGCGCGACATCACGGGTGTGAAATCCCTCAGTTTGCACCACGACATCAGTACGGTGACTGGAGAGGAAGTCATTGTTTTTTCGCTTGTCGAGCGGCCACAATGCCGTGAACTCAAGAAAAAATAAGCCGTCGGATCTTCTGCCACTTGCGCCTAGCGTTCGTCGCTACTCCGGTGGTTGAACTTCATTCCACAGCAACACAGTCGGTTCATTCAGATCGTGTTCGTAGCCTAAGACGCTGAGGCTCGCTGTTGAACTCAGAAAGCACCTTGCCGCTTCAGGGTTTAGTTTGAGCCAGCGAACGGCGATCATGCGAATCATATGTCCGCTGGAGAATGCGGCAATGTTACAGTCAAGCTGGCGAACAGAATCCAAGAATCGGTCAGCTCGAGTGGCGACTTGTTCAGGTGTCTCCCCGTTCGGGGCACCATCCAGAAATAGGTTCCAACCAGGTCGTTTCTTTTGGATTGCGATCGTCGTTAGCCCTTCGTAGCTTCCATAGTTCCATTCCACCAGGTCCGGTTCGACCTTGACCCGTCCATTGTACCCAGCGAGTTCGCACGTACGTCTCGCCCTAAGGAGTGGGCTGGTAAAGACCAAGTCAAACCTTTCGCGAGCAAGTCGCTTTTTCAACTGTCTCGCGGATTTTTCCCCTTTTGAATTGAGTTCCATATCTGTAAGACCTGTATGCTGACGTGATTCGCTCCAGTCAGTGGCACCATGCCGTATCAAGAATAGCTTAGGAAAGGGCTGGGGTTCAGATTGCATTTTCAAAAAGGAACCTAAAGTGTGAGGGAGCTTTAACAAAGCATTTTACTCTGTAAATCCATGCTTTGGGAGGGAGAGGCTCCTGCCGAACCAATGCGGCG
>JANMLD010000365.1:0-5540 GCA_031372345.1 Pirellula sp. | reverse complement strand
GAGAATCATGGTCGATTTTAAAAAATCGGTCGATGACCCGCTACCGCTACGCAAAAACCGCCCCGACTACAAAACAATTGCCTCAAATGCTACCATTCAAACAACTGGCCCGGCTAAAGATCGAGGCCTCACAATAGTCTTTCCATTGGTCGAGCGACAGAATACCTTTTGGGTGTGTTTTTACAGGTCGTTTTTGATTTTTGACCAAGACCATTTCCACGGAGTATCGATCCATGCTTTTGCGACAAGTCCTATTCGTTTTCGCTCTTATTGGCGGGTTTTCTTGCGGTCGAGCAGAATCGCAAGAGAAGCTGCGTGTCTATTTGGGGACGTATACGGGAAAAGAGAGCAAAGGCATCTACCAGTGTGAACTGAACCTCAAGGACGGCTCCCTTTCGGCAGCGACACTCGCAGGAGAGACGAGTAGTCCTTCCTTCTTGGCATTTCACCCCAATAAGGAGTTCATGTACGCCGTCAATGAAAACGACGCCAAGATAAGTGCCTTTGCCATCAATGCCACCACCGGCAACTTGACCTTCTTGAATTCCCAACCTTCTCAAGGGGCCGCGCCGTGCCATCTCGTCGTGGATCCAACCGGCAAGCATGTATTGGCCGCCAACTACACTGGGGGCAGTTGCCTTTCGATCCCTATTGAGGCAGATGGAAAGCTGAGCAGTGCCTCCTCATTTCAACAGCATCAAGGACCCAAAAAGCATGGCCATTCCATTAACTTGGACCGGGCTAATAAGTTTGCTCTCTGCTGCGATTTGGGTTTAGACAAAGTTATCGTCTATGCGTTCGATGCAATCCACGGAACGCTTACGCCACATGGCGCGTTTGACACACCCAAGGGAGCTGGCCCGCGCCACTTTGCATGGTCACCAGACGGCAAGAGCGCTTACATCAATGGCGAAAGCGATTTGACCCTCATTGCGTGCGATTACGACTCCGACAAAGGTGCGCTGAAACAGAAACAAGTTCTTTCAACTTTGCCGAAAGATGTGGTTCGCAAGGGTGGGAGCACGGCGGAGACGGTCGTTCATCCATCTGGGAAATTTGTATACGTATCCAATCGAGACCCGTACAACTCGATCGCCATTTTCTCGATCGATCCGAAGACGGGCGAATTGACAGCGATCGGCCATCAAAGCACGGGCATCAAAACGCCTCGCAACTTTGCCATCGAGCCGACGGGGCAGTACATGTTGGTCGCCAACCAATCGGGTGGAAACGTGATCGTATTTCGCATCAACCCCGCGACAGGACAGCTAACACCGACCGAGTCAAGTGTCCGCGTCGACAGCCCTGTCTGCATCCGCTTTATGGAAACGAAGTCGCAGTAGATCTAGTGTTTGTGCGGTCCATCGGGTTGAGAGGCGCGAAGGCCCTCGACTTCGATCGTGATCTCGTTTTTCCCTTTGGGACTAATTTCAATCTCTAGTCCAGAAGTGGCATAGCTGTTGTATCGGCGATCAATCACTCCGATGGTACTGGGCCGATGACCTTGGATACCCTCGGCCATGACAAACTGGACAACAACGCAACCGTGCTTTCCGGCGATGGCACCGTCACCGTCTTCGTAGGTGGTGAGCTTAAATGTACCGTCGGTATTCAATGTACCGCGAGCTTGTATATCGTGCTCACGAGATTTAAGCTCAATCGTTCCGACTCGAACTGGACCCCCGCTCTTGAATTGCACTTTTCCATGGACCGGATACGTTTTGTGTCGATCCGAGCATCCAGTCAAGAGGCATAAGCACGCGACAACCACAATTTCACGTGAGCCTCGACGAATCCCGGTCACGCGAAGATTAGTCGCCATGCGATACGGTATTCCCATCACGACGATTGCCAAACCTACCGAGTGTTTCTGTATCGATCGATTTAGAAATGGCTCGAACGCTTCCGTCGGCTAACGCAAAGTGACAGACGCCTGGATGCCAGCTCCCCCAGCTAACAAGGCCATTTGCGGTATCGCGATTGTCTTGCACGATGGGCACTGTAGGACCTCCGACGCGAGTCGAGTTAAAAACATGGTCACCGTTAAAAATGAATGCATCTTCAGGCGACTTTCCTAACTTACCCAACGGAACATGCATCTCGCCAGCCAGGAAAGTATTAGAGAGGCCATCTGTTACATCCTGCATCCGAACCTTATCTGTCCAGTCAAGTGGGATGTTGGAATTGCATTTTGCATGGCTTGAGATGATGACGCCTGTTCCATTCCCACCGTAGTAGAAATCACTTGCAAGCCCAAATGAGCCTGGCGACAAATCGCCGTGATTCCCGCCGTAGTCGCCAACGGCACCGTTGACACTTTGCGATCCAGAAGTAGTCACGGGTATTTTGCAGCCACATGGGAGCGTAATCCAAGTTGTCGTCGTGCCGGACAGAAGCCCAACACCCACGGCATCTGACGGAGAACGACGGGAGGGGCAGCAGTAATTTGCTAGAGTAAAGGTTCGAACATCATCGGAATGATTGACGTACGGAACGGAGTAGTCCCATCGTTGCTCTGCACCCTTCTGCTCCAGGAACGGCATGATCCGTACGAGCCATGTTGTTTCCGAGCCGCCGCATGATCGCTCGGCGGGCGCGTCCGGTCGAGGTTGATATCGTGCAGGTGGAAAAGCGCGAAATGAATCATGAAATGTGTGCGTCGCTAATGCAATTTGATGCAAGTTATTCTTGCATTGCATTGACCTTGCCGCTTCCCGTGCCGATTGAACCGCAGGGAGTAGAAGCCCGACCAGTAATCCAATAATGGCGATGACCACCAGCAGCTCGACAAGTGTGAAAGCTCGACAGTGTCTTTTTAACATATTCCAGTTCCTTTACTTTACGACCATAGATCTTTCATTTTACCGTGGCGAAAGCAAAATCTGGAAGTCTTTTACGGTGAGATTTTCGGAATAGAGAGCAATAAAGTGCAAGCGACACGATCCGGTTGATAAGGATTTCCCAAGCTTTTCGGCGAATACCACCACTCAAGTCGCCGTCCAGTATGGCCACCTTCCCGCTGCCTTCCTCGGAGAGGGTCTCGGGAAGCGAAGGGAGCGTCAAGTGGAGTGCTCCTGGGTGGAAAACAGGTGTCGCCACGCCAGACTAGCGACAATCGACCGCTTGGCTCAATAGTTTAGTGAGTATGCCCGGGGTGATTATGTTCATCGATCGTTTCGGAGCCTTTTTGTTCATTATGGCCGTGACTATGGCCCGGCAGATTCTCGATACCGACAGCGATCCCAATTCCCAGGAGAAACGTGACCGTCAGTTTGACTCGATCATGGTCGTGAAAGGCAACCTCAGGCAGTAAGTCTGCTAAGGCGATGCCGATAAAAAAACCGGCTGAAATCGTCAAACCCCAGCCCAATAAACTGGAACCAGGTGCAAACGCAGTCGCGCTAAAATAGAAGGCCAATGCGCCGACTGGGCAAGCCAGCGAAAACGCGATGTTCGCTGCATTCTGAGCCGCCTTGGGCCAGTTCTGTTTGTTCATCACCGAGGTGATCGCAAAGGCGTCGAGCGGCTTGTGCAATAGCACCGCCAGAAATGTGCCCAACCCAGCTAAGCCCAACCAAGCACCATGCGCAGCGTCCGCCATCACACTGCTGGCCAACGCTACCCCATCAACCAACGTGTGCAAAAGCAGTCCGAAGAACAACCCTGCCCAACTAATCCCCTTCGCATCGTTAGGATCATGATGTGTGTGACCGTGCTGACAGCCCACATGCTGGTGATCGTCCCCTGATGCGGCTTCGGTTACTACCTCATTTTCAGTTAGGGGTACACCGTGATCATGGGTATGAAAAAGCCGAATGAGAAGAAACATTACAGTCAAACCGATCAGGCTACCGACTCCGGCCTGCGAGTGAGACCCTAAAACCTCGCCCCCGTGTGGTAGCAAGTGCAATAGCGCGATGCCGATCATTAAGCCACCTACACCGCTCATCAGCAATTGCGTTCGGAGGTGTGTCATTCGCAGCAATGACGACAACTTGCCGCCTGCAAGTGAGGCTGCGGCGATGAGGATGCAGTAACCTATCAATAGAGCGGACTGGGGGATCAATATTGTCACTCGCGATACTTGGGAAAACACCCATCCTAAACTTGCGCAACGCTTATGCACATACCAAACGCATGTTCGTTTGTTTGCGGCATGTTCTGTTCGAATCTTGTCGCCATCGCTGGGGACAGTCACTCCTGCACCAACGGCAACTCAAAATTCCAAACCAGACCCACCGGGTTTGCCAAAGAATGGCAGATGGCGCACTGTTCCGAATCATACAAGGGAACTGCGGGGGATTCCTCGTTTTGAACCACATATCTCGTCTCACCTCGAGCCGATTTATCGGTCGAGTGGTGGTCGCAACCGTGCTGGTGTACCGGCTTCAGCCGGCTCGCTAAAATGAAATCGCACGAGTCAAATAACCAAAACCATTTATCTCGGGGGCAGTTGCGATGCCGGTCGATCCGAACACAATGTACCGTTGGCGGACATGGACAAATGAGCAGCGACAGGAAATTCTGAAGGAACGAAAGAGTCGAAAGAATCCCTTTCACTCACCACCTCATAGAGTTTCCGAAGAAACATCCTTGTATTTGGTCACGGCAGCCTGTTTTGAACATCGATCGATCATCGGCTTTTCTGAGTGTCGACTTCGTCAGTTCTCATTTGCGTTATGCGATGTAATAGCAGAGCGATGCAACCAAGTCTTTGCGTGGGTCGTGCTGCTGAAACGGCGATGAAGTCGGAAGGTCACTTTTTCGCAACCCTCAACTATGTATTGAACAACCCAGTGCACCACGGCTACTGCAAGAAGTGGCCAGACTGGCCATACGGTAGTGCAAACGAGTATCTTGAGAATATGGGTCGCGAAAAAGCCTTGCGCATCTGGCAAAGCTATCCGCTATACGATTATGGTCAATCATGGGACCCGCCAGAGCTGTAACAGTGTTTTTCTTAAGATGACATTCCGCCTGAAGGCGGTACACCAGCTGTTGGTGTCCCGGCTTCAGCCGGCCCGCTCCGTGGACAATCGGGTCCCGAGCCTCCGACGATGTGCACGCGTGCGGCAGCCGAAGTACCAACTGGAATCGGAAACGACGTCGCATTCCCATTCGAGCCAACTGCTTTCGTCGCTGGTTGAGATGGCGTGCAGCCCAAGAGACAAATCCCGATAACCCAATAAACCGCATTCGATTTCAACACAAGAAATCGGCAAACGTCTCAGGCCCTTTTGCTCGGGAGGGAGCCTGAACTACGATTCCGTCCCGGCGAGTCGATGCGTTGGCACGGGGCGTCCTGGTCGAAAACTTTGAAGCGTATTGATCGTTTCGCTCACTCCGTGCTCCAAACAAACGACATGCAAAGTATCTTCAATTGTCTTGGTGAGCGATTCTGGATCCACCGCGACTCGAGCATTGATCACAAGATTCGCCTTGGTCGTGGCGATGCCGCATCCGATCGAAAGTTTCGGTGCGGACGAACTGCTTACTAAATTGCCGACAGCATACTGACCATCCGCCATTCCGATCACTTT
>JANMLD010000364.1:0-57996 GCA_031372345.1 Pirellula sp. | reverse complement strand
CACGTGGATCCGTCGCTCCGCCGACGGATGTCCTGTTTCTTAACACCGATTGCGTGCAGCAATCCGAATAGATGATCTTAACCAGCGGCAGCCTTCCAGTCCGGGGTTTTTTGGAAGGAGCTCGCATGTGTGGTTCCGACTACGCTGACCGCCGGCCGCGGAGCGAGCCAGCCCACGTGGATCCGTCGCTCCGCCGACGGATGTCCTGTTTCTTAACACCGATTGCGTGCAGCAATCTGAATGGATGTTTTTAACCAGCGGCAGCCTGCTCTCGCGCCGCTAACAGATCTGTTAACAGCCTGCTTTTCTGAGGGAGCAACGTCAGCTTTGTTTTGCAGTCGAGTAGCTTCTGCGTTTCAAGGATCGTAATCATTGCATCGGACGTTGCTGGATCCTTACCGATTTTCTGCAAGGCGTTCCCGACCAACTCGGGCCGAATCATCTCCGCGTCGCGAAACTGACCTCTGTGGTCGTCGCCGATTTGTTATTGTTTCTTAGTCGGCTTAGGTACGTGTTGGTCGATCAGAATTGGGTTACCGTCGGGGTCGGCGAGCGTCAAAAATGCTGGCCCGCCGGTCGATTCATCGGCAGCGACAACAGGATTCAGTCCACGCTTCCTCAACTCTTGTTGGATTTCACGTACATCCTGGAACTCGGCCAGTGTCTTTTTGTCCCGATCCCAGCCTGGATTGAATGTCAGAGAGTTTTTCTCGAACATGCCTTGATATAGTCCAATGGTGCTGGTCTCGTTCTGTAAGATCACATACTTGCGTTTCAAATCTCCGCCACTCACCTTAAAGCCGAGTTTTTCGTAGAATTCTTTCGAGGCACTAACGTCTTTGACGGTCAAGCTGATTGAGAAATTTCCGAGCTGCATGTCGGAGTTCTTTGTGTTGTTGGAGGTTTCGTCGGGTCGTGAAGCGTTGACTTGGTAGATTGCCCAGCAACTGACGAACAGGACCACACAGGGGATGGCATGTCGCATGAATGAACTCCTTAGTGAAAAAATCGAAACGTCTATGGACACGGTATTTACACACACTTTTCAGCGGTTTTGACAAATCTTGCTATCCACAAAGAAATCTATTCCAAAGGAATGTGCGAGCTGGCTGTTCAGCGAAACTCGCCTTGGTTAGTCCAAACGCTTCTAGAAGTGCTCAGACTTGCTTCGGTCGATCCGACTGATGCAAGTTCTTAGGGGAGAGCCAAGAAGTCAGTGCGACTCATTGTCGCCCAGCAGGTTCCATCTGCTAATTCCCAAGCCAATTGTAGTGCCAACGCATGGATTAAGTCCACTGTCAATTTAACCCTGCATCGAGGCTCGGCCAGCCGGATTTGTAAACTTTGTTGAAACCCGGTACATTCATAGGCCGTCAAACCTTCCTCTTCCTTCGATTTCGTCTTATGTCCCTCGCATTTCCGTCGACACAATGGACTTTGGTACGCAAACTAGCGGATCCTCAAACTCGCGAGGATGCGTTTCAAACACTTTGCAATAAGTACTGGGGGCCCGTGTATGCTTTTCTTTGCCGTCGATACCAGAGTGCTGACGCCGAGGATATTACACAAGAATTCTTCTTTGTGGTGATGAGGCAGGAGTTGTTCCAACGAGCGAATTCCGCAGAAGGAAAGCTTCGCTCATGGCTGCTCAAATCGCTTGACTACTGTCTTGCCAATCGAGCTCGTTCTCTCAAATCTGTGAAACGTGGTGGTCGAATCACGATCAGCGGGCTCGACGATGAGGGTCTTCGTACCGAATTACAAGGAATTGCGGCTGAAGCACCAAATCCCACGGCCGCCTTTGACAAGGCATGGTTGACCAGCCTATTGCACAACACACTTGAGTCGCTTGCAAAGCAGTATCGTGATGCCGGAAAACAGGGGCTCTTTGAATCGCTTCGGCCTTGGCTCATCGGTCACGACGATAAAGCAAGCCAGTCCGAGGCTGCCGCCAAATGCGGAGTGAGTATGCCCCATTTTCGAGTCCAACTGCATCGGCTTCGCAAACGCTATTCCCAGGAGTTGCGAAATCAAATCCTCGACACCTTAGAAGATGACCAAGAATACGAAGACGAAGTTAAGCGGCTCTTTCAAATCTCGAAAAATACCGAGTAATGCAAAAAAATATCTGGTAATGCACTATTGCTTTTTGACATGAAACTTGGGAGGCCCCGTGTCGTTGCAAACCGATGAGTTAGGGAAAGACGCCTCCTTTATTGGAATAATGGACTGATTAGAGGTAAATGACCGATGCCGCCACTGGAGATTTGTAGAACATGCCGCTCGCCCGCCCTATCGGGAATGTATTACTGCTCCACCTGCCTCTTGAGTCCCGTGTCAATAGGCCCGATTTCGCCGACTGACCAATCGATAACGTTTCAACCAAGATCGCGAATCGATCGCTTCGAAATAGTGGAAAGTCTGGGAGTGGGCGGTTTTTCCGAGGTCTATTCCGTCACCGATTGCGAGTCGCCAAATCGACCTCCCCTCGCGATCAAGGTGATGCGAATGGGACTCAACTCAACAGAATTTCTGTCGCGATTCGAACAGGAGCATCTCATGCTCCGTCGCCTCGAAGACCCTCGAATTGTCAGAGTCTTTGAGTCTGGAATCACTGAGGACGGACGTCCCTACTTTGTCATGGAGCAAATCGACGGACTGCGTATTACCGACTATTGTGACTCCGAGAGATTATCACTTGAATCGCGAGTGGAGTTGTTTATCGAAGTTTGTCGGGCCGTGCATCATGCACATCAAAAAGGGATCATTCATCGAGACTTGAAACCAGCCAATATCCTCGTAACCTACCATGACGGAGTATCAGTCCCCTGTGTCATCGATTTCGGGCTTGCGAAAGCCGTGGAATCCTGGAACGAATTATCCCAAACCGTGTCTCCCAATGCATGGGTAACCCAGTTGGGCGTGACGATGGGAACCCCAGGCTATATCAGCCCTGAGCAAGCCGATGGAACGGAAGACACAGATACGTTGAGCGATGCCTTTAGTTTGGGCGTTGTTCTCTATGAACTGGTTGCACAGTGTCCTCCGTGGCCACATGAAACTTGGAAGCGGATCCCTCACTCGAAATGGTCCAATCACAAGCGTGAAAACTCTCCTCTCAAACCGAGTTCGCATGGTCCACTTTATACGCAAGGAAGACGAATTGATGATGACCTAGATACAATTTGCTGCAAAGCCTTGGCAGTCGACCGCGATCAACGATACGAGTCCGTGGCGCAGCTCGCCACCGATTTGACGCATTGGCTCAGGGGCGATCCTATCTTGGCCAAACCTCCTTCATTGGCCTACCGGCTGCGCAAGCTCACCTCGCGTTATCGTTGGCAAAGTGCAACCCTTATTGCCTCACTAGCGGTTTGTATCTTGGCAGCGGTCTTTGGAGTGACGCTTGCCATTCGAGAACGAAGATACTCAGCAAAATTGGCCATCGAACGGAGCTCCGCAATCGACGCAGAGTTTCGCGCGACCGAATCGAGAGAACTCGCTGTTCGCGAACGGACGGTAGCTCAACATTCCGCCTACGCCTCAAGTATTAAGCTAGCAACCATTCAGCTCGAAAACGGCCAACCCTACATTGCACAGCAAATTGTCAATGAAACCCAAGCTTCGCTGCGTGGCTGGGAATGGCAATATCTGCAATCGTTGATCCCGCGACCAGTTCTGTCGATTCCGACAGGATTGGAAGGACCAGTTTCCGTTGGTGTTTCGCAAAATCGTTCCTATGCTGTCGTCTCCGATGGACGCTCGCTCTCTCGACTTGATCTAAAATCCGCAGCAAAGCCGACTCCATGTGAGTTTCAACGCCTATTCCAACACCTTGCCATCAGCGACGATGGAGAGTTCATCGCTGCCTTGGCGCATCAGTCTTCTTCGTCGTGTATCAAAGTCTATCAACATAAAAAACACAATTCGTCCAGCGACATGGCTCTTTCGGAAGTTTGGTCGTTCCCCGTTCATGGCGATTCTTCGCTGGCATGGGAATCAGGAAACGGCTCAAATGCTTTGATCGTGGTTGAAGGCAACGGATCTGAACCTGCTATGTGGAGCGTGCGAAAACTAAGTGCCGCCAAAGGCGAAGTGATATTTAAGGCCGACTTGAAGCGATGGAAGCTAGCTGACAAAGGATTGTTGGTTGGAAAATCTTTGGCCATTGTTCGATGTTCCTTCGACCGACTTGCTGTGCTTCGATTGTCTGACTTGTCCATTGTGGGATACGTCTACGGATACCCCAACAATCTCATTGAGGATTTCGAGTTCAACGTCGATGAGTCTCGCGTCGTATTTGCCCAGGCAGGAGCAGTCTTTGAAACCGAATGGGATCAACCGGACGAAGATGTCGTGCACATTGAACCCAACCAACGTCTTGAAACTCTTTTTAAGGTCGACGAACAGTACGGGGCGATTCACCGCCTGAACCGGACAAGCGAAAATCTTTGGATGGCCATCACCGACACTCACTGTGTTGTCCAAGGGAACGAGCCGGTCTTGCTACCAACTAAGAGTGAAACCAGAATTGTTTCGTTGCTGGATGGCTCGTATGCCACCATATTACCACATGGCATGTTTGAAATACGACGTGAGCTACAGGGCCTGGCAGCGAACCGATTCACGGGTCGGACTGTATCCCCTGATCCTGAGGGACGACGCACCGTGATTTCGCCTTCGTCGGAGTTTTGCGTTTATCAAACTTGGTCAAGAGAAGGTGTTTTTCGATGCTCGCTGCTCGACTCTACTATTCCGAAGGTCTTCTCGACTCCGGACTACCTCAAACTGGAATGGTCAAGGCTGCCGGTCTTTCATCCCGATGGTACAGCCGTCATTGCAACGCTACCCACACCAGATGATCGAAGTAACGCGTGTGAGCTAGCGACCCTTCGATGGGAGGGCGAAACGGCTGAAAGCAAGTCATTGCCTATCGATTCAACTCCTTGGTCGGCGGCAGCTTCTCCGAACGGTGAGCAGCTTTTCGTGGGTACCATGCGAGGAGTCGCGGCCATCGATTGGACTCGTCGCACTTTGGTGAAAGAATGGCAGTTGACCAACGGCCCGTTTGTCGTGATGCCGATGGCGGACAACTTGGGGGTATATGCGATCGGAGTTGACCACCTCGTCCATCGGTTGCAATTCGATGCGGGGACTACTGCATCAAATCGCATTATCGGAGATGGCCCTGGTCTCATTCCGGCCAGTTCCGATTACTTTGCGGACGAACAAGTGCTGGCCATCTCGGAGTCATCTGAGGTCAGTATCTTTACTTTGGGCAATATCCATAAGAAGATCGAGCGTATTCCGGTAGAGGCAAGTGTCACGTCGCTTCGTTTTTCATTGGATGGAAAGCGTCTAGCGATTGCCACATCCAATCGAAAAATTGCGATTTGGGATTGGAGAGGAAAGCATCGACTGATCGAACTATCAACGCGGGGTACGTGTAGCAGCATGGACTTCAGCCGCAACGGCCGCTGGTTAGTCAACACCGACTACGGCCCTTGCCTAACGATACGATAGGCTAGGGAGAATCTGATAGCCAATCGCAATTGCCTATCTGCGACGAGTCATTGCTTCGTACGCAAATTCGCTAGTTTTAAAAAAGTCTAGATATGATGAACGAACAACGTCTGGCGTCGTTCCGCAGACATGAACTTATCACGTCAATTGCTTGGACTGGTTTGTACCTCACTTCCAACGATGCGTAAGGCATCAACTTGTAAATGGTGGTTCGCGGGTGAAAGTATTTTGTGTTAAGATACTCGCCATCGATCCATCGTACATTCCAAGTTTTCTTCAGTAGTTCGGTTAATTTCCTCGACATGAATGATCTAAAGAAAGCCATCGCAGACTTTGGTGCGTTTGCAAAATCAAAGTTATCAAATCCGGGCGCCCAAGGCGAACCGGAAGATCAACTTCGCGCCCCATTGGAGCAGTTGTTCGCTGACCTTGCGGAGCTCTGCCAATTCAAGCGAGACCACCTTACTTGCGTTGGGGAAACGTCGTTGTCATCACTGAAAACACGCCCTGACTATGCCATTACAATCCGAAACGTCCTGGTAGGTTTCGTTGAAGTAAAAGCACCGGGTAAAGGAGCTGATCCGCGCCGAAATAAAGGACACGACAAAGAGCAATGGGAAAAGCTAAAGTCATTGCCCAATCTTGTCTATACCGACGGTAACTCGTTCAGTTTTTGGGAGAGTGGGGAACTCGTCGGTTCGATTATTTTACTTGAAGGGGATATTGAATCCGCTGGCTCGAAACTTGCCTCACCGCAGGATTTACTAGCTCGCTTCGATCACTTTTTTCGTTGGGAGCCCATCGTTCCTAAGTCGGCGAGGGAGCTGGCCAAGGTTTCGGCGAGGTTATGTCGATTGCTTCGAGATGAAGTAGCTGAACAACTTGCAGAGCAAAGCCCCGCTTTAACAGCACTTGCCAAGGACTGGCGTAAATTGCTTTTCCCAGACGCAAACGATCATCAGTTTGCGGACGGATATGCGCAGGCAGTAACCTTTGGTTTACTCATGGCCCGATCCAGTAACATTAGGCTTGCGGATGGATTGGGCAACGTCGGAAAGCAGCTTGGTAAAACCAATTCATTGATTGGTGCAGCGTTGCGGTTGTTGACCGACGAAGTGGATAGTGAATCCACACTTCGAACCTCCCTTCGAGCTCTCGTTCGTGTTCTTGATGCTGTAAATTGGGAAGCGATTAGTAAAGGGCAGGCAGACGCCTGGCTGTATTTCTATGAAGACTTCTTGGCGGTTTATGATGGAGCCCTTCGTAAGCAAACTGGCTCCTACTACACACCTCCGGAAGTCGTCGAGCCCATGATTCGCTTGGTCGACGACGTTTTAAGAAAACACTTTGGAAGGACCGCAGGTCTCGCTTCTGCAGATATCATGCTCGCCGACCCAGCAGTTGGCACGGGTACATTTGTATTGGGAATCCTTCGTCGCATCGCGGCCGACGTGGAAGCAGATCAGGGTGCTGGAGCAGTTCCCCAGGCGATCGAATCCGCCATTGGACGCATCATCGCGTTCGAATTGCAGCTTGGTCCGTATGCCGTCGCACAACTTCGCGTCTTTGCGGAATTGCTACATCTGATTGGACATGCGCCTCGCGCAACCCCGCGAATGTTTGTTACCGACACGCTCGGCAGCCCCTATGCCGCTATCGATTCATTGGGATCTTGGTACGAAAAAATCTCAGAGTCGCGGGAGCAGGCGAACAAGATCAAGCGTGACGAGCCGATTACGGTAGTTATTGGCAATCCTCCATACAAAGAAAAAGCGAAAGGGCTGGGGGGTTGGATCGAAGAGGGGAGCGCTGGAACCAATACTGCTCCGTTGCTAAACGAATGGATACCGCCTGCAAATTGGGGAGTTGGTGCACACACGAAGCATTTGCGCAATTTATATGTCTATTTCTGGCGTTGGGCGACTTGGAAAGTATTCGACCATGATCCGAAGAACGATAGTGGGGTCGTTTGTTTCATCACGGTTGCAGGCTTTCTCAATGGTCCGGGATTTCAGAAAATGCGAGACTACCTGCGCCGAAAAGCCGATCGAATTTGGATCATCGATTGTTCGCCCGAAGGCCATCAGCCCGATGTGCCAACACGTATTTTTCAGGGTGTTCAGCAACCCGTTTGTATCGTCATGGCCGCGCGATCGAAACAGAAAAAAGAAGACGAAGCTGCCAATGTAAAGTATGTTCCATTACCAGCGGGCAATCGGGAACAGAAATTTGAATTCCTTCAAACTCTCAAACTTGGATCGAAAGCGTGGCAAGTTTGCTCAACCGATTGGCGTGCACCCTTCCTACCAGCCGCTAGCGGTGACTGGGCAAGCTATCCAGCACTTGATTCGCTCTTTGCATACAACGGGTCGGGCGTTATGCCGGGTAGGACATGGGTAATTGCACCTGATGCAGAGTCGCTCAAAAAGCGATGGCAAACGCTGATTCATTCAAAGCCCGAGCAGAAGGAAGTGCTTTTTCATCCGCACCTTCGCAATGGCCAACCTGGTGACAAACATGTCAATCGATCCGCGAAAGCGCTTCCAGGTTTTCCTGAAAACACGAAAAGCGTTGCTGATTCAACAGGCGATTGCAATCCTCCAGTACTTTACGGTTTTCGTTCATTTGATCGACAGTTCATCGTTCCCGACAGTCGCCTGATTAACCAGCCCAACCCTGAATTGTGGCGATCTCATGGAAATAGGCAAGTTTATTTGACGGCGCCAGAAGATAGATCGCCAACAAATGGTCCTTCAATTACTTTCACCGCCCTCGTACCGGATCTACATCACTACAATGGTCGCGGTGGACGAGTATTCCCTCTTTGGCGCGACGCTGCTGCGAAAATTCCCAACCTGCCTCCCAAACTGCTTCCGTTCCTTTCTGATAAACTGGGTGCGAAGGTCACTGCTGAAGATTTCATGGCTTATCTGGCTGGAGTCGTTGCGAACCCAGCTTTTACGATCCGCTTTCAAAAGGATTTGGCGCAACCAGGGCTTCGTATTCCGCTGACAGCAGACGCGGAACTTTTCGCAGAAGCGTTAAAAGTGGGCCGTCGAGTGATTTGGCTTCATACGTTTGGTGAACGATTTGTTGATTCCAAAGCCGGAAGACCAGCTGGTCCTCCTCGTTTACCGAAGGAACGTGCGCCTTTTGTACCCAAAGAGGGCGCTATACCTGACGCCCCCGATTTGATGCCCGATGAACTGGGGTACGAACTAGCCAAGCAACGACTTAAAGTCGGTGAAGGTTTCATCGACAATGTTCCCGTCGCAGTCTGGCATTACGAAGTCTCAGGTAAGCGAGTCTTGAATCAATGGTTCAGCTATCGCAAGAAAAACCGCGAACGGCCTATTATCGGTGATCGACGCCCTCCGTCGAAGCTTGGGGATCTACAACCCAATCATTGGCTATCAGAATACACCACTGAACTTTTGAACCTCTTGAACGTTTTGGCCTTGTTGGTAGATTTAGAGAAACCTCAGGAAAAACTATTGGAAGGAATCTGCGATGGATCAACGCTTGATATCAGTTGACGAATTGCGTGCAGCGGGTGCACTCGATGTACCAGCGTCTTGGCGCAAGTCGCTTGGAGCAGAGTCCCCAAAACGAGAGGATATGCTTCCGGGCTTTGGTGAGGACAATCAAATTACCGATGATGCCGAGTCGCAAGTGCAATCGAATCAAAGTGTTTGTGCGGCGGATTCCGCTTGAGCGGTTGCGAACAAAATTTTCCTTAAGCGATCGGACTTTGGTTTTGCTCTGCCGTACATTAGACAGTTGCATTTAAGCGGGTGTTGCTGTGTAACCGATAGACTAGAGCTTTGGCTGCAATTCACCTCGTAGGATTGATTTGCGCAGTGGACGCCTGCTTGATCGGTGCCTGACTTGATTTGGAAGCTGTTTGCGAATTTGTAGAAGGAGCTCCCTTCGACTGCATGTACGCCGCAACTTCGTCGGTCAAATCGACTGTCGAATCAAAGGCAAACACAACACTGTCGTTCTTGGACAACACCACACGGCAACCCTTCTTGGCAGCCATCTCCATCACAATCGTCTTGGTTTCGGCACGGAAACGATCGACGACCTCTTGTTGGAAACTAGTCAAATTGGATTGGGCTTGCGTTCGCGTGGTTGCAAGAATCGAATTCGCCTTGTTCTGGAGTTGCACCAATTGTTGGGTTTCCTCTTCGTTCAATTCACCAAACTCGCTCTTCTTTTGATTGAGCTGCTGGATGAGTGAGTTCTGAGTCGAAGCCAACTGCTCGTTGAGATTGCCCTGACGTTGCTCAATCATTTGCAGGATCTGCTTGTCTTTTCCAAGCTTTTGCGCCACCGCGTCGAGATCCACAACGGCGACCGGGCCGTTGTTCGACTTGTTGAACTGATCGCAACCTGCAATCGCCATGCAAGCGAGAGTGGCGAGAAATACTTTGAAGGTCTTCATCATGTCATCATCCTTGAATGGTTAGAAGTGAAAGCCTAGGCCACCGGCTGCGTTTTGGGTCGTGCCTCGATCGCCGAGATCGATGCTGTAACTCGTGAACCAATCGATGTTCTGACGGAGTTGAGCGTTGATACCACCACCCAAGCCAACAATATTTCGGTTAGGCCGCACTCCTGCGACCGTAAAGTTCGAGCCGTTGAGGGAGAGGTTGGTGATGTTCGAATTCATGATCGTCTCCTGGCTGTATCGCGCGAACAAGTATGGATTCGCAACCAGCCCAGACTCATGAACCATTTTAAATTGATATCCCATCCCAATATAGGGCCTTAGCGAATCGACATTCGCTTTGTTGAATACCATGTCAAACCCGGGAGTTCCTTGTTCGGAGTAAGAATTTTGGGATAGATGCACCCATTGAATTCCGAGATAAGGCCGAATCGAGTGACCTTCGCTTTTCGAGTTCATCGTCAGTTGTAGGTTGAGCGACGTTTCGTTTTGCGATTGTTTGCCCAAGGCTGTCCCAATTCCGGACAGGTTGCGTTTTCCTTCGACGTCGTGATAAGCATAACCTCCGATCCCAGACAGCGTCACATAGTCGAAGGAATGAGCACCGTAGAGATTAAAGCGAGCTGAGTTGATATCCGCATTGGCTCTCGCAGCGTTTTTCATTTGCAGATCGGTCATCGTGTACCCGCCAGCGATACCAAAATGAGTGTTGTCGTCGACAGTCCGATCAATACCGACAATACCACCGCCCGAGTTGGCTGAGTAGCCAGGTGCTACTCCTGCGGCGTCGATTTTGTTAAAGTCGCCTACTCCCTTGAACCAGACATTGCGCTCGGTTCGTTGCTGCTTATCTCCAGCCGCCATCATGCCCAAGCCGCCGAACTGATAGCCGTTCACCTGATTCATGATCGATGTCAAGTGGCTTTGCCCATTGCTCAAAAGGGATGTCGATGTTGAAGCAGCCAGCGTGGCGTCCGAAATTGACGTCAGTACGACATTTGCGGTCGTCGGTGTGTAGTAGGTCGAAATCAAGAAGTCGCTCGGAGCGTTGACGTTGGTTACGCTTGCGAATTTGCCTGATACTCCACCCGCTGCATCCAACGTTCGATACATTCTCGTGGTATAAGCCGCCGTCGAATCGAACTGGTTTTCAAGGCTTGCACCTGCAATGTTGGCTGTGCCAGTGACATTGATCAAGTCGCTCGTTGTGCCGTTCAGCTCGTTCTCGATCACGCTTCCACCAGCGTTGAGATTCCCGGTGACGTTGAGCGTTCCGATCGAGTTTCCTGCTGCGATGTGTCCGCCCTGTTGTGTCAAGACGTCTCCAACAATGGTACCACCACCACCAAGCGTACCTCCATTGCCTACATTGACGTTGCTTTGCACTTGGCCGGTGCCGTGGCTACCGATTCGAAGTGTTCCGCCAACGACGTTCGTCCCACCGCTGTAAGCGCTATTGCCCATCATCGTGACCGTACCGGAACCCGCCTTGGTAAAGACACCATTCCCAGTCACATTGCCCGAATATGTCCCGCTCGTATTTTGATCGAAGATCACACCGGAACCGTTCGTCAGATGGATGTTACCGACTTGGCTCTGTGTTGACGTGATCACGACGCCCGAGTTGATAAGCGCGTTGCCGTTGTTAAGACCCACCCAAGTCAAACTGCCATTGCCCACTTTGTTCAGTGTTCCATTACCGGCGATGGTGCCGGTCAAGTTGACGTTGTTGCCATTGGTGTCAATGACCGCTGTACCACTATTGACTCGAATGCCGTTGGCAATTTGCTGGTTGGCATTTCCCGAACGGAGTGTCGTACCGTTGTTCATGTTGATCGAACCATTACCAACAAGATTCCCCTTGACCAGGACCGTACCGGCGTTGAGATTGATATTCCCGGTGTTCGTGATCGAATTGGTTCCGCTGGAAAGTGTCGCCGTGCCACCCGTGAAGTTGATTGTTCCTGAGTTGTTGATCGCTCCCGTATCCACGATGCTTGCGCTGGTTCCGAAGTTGACCGTGCCCGAGTTATTGAAGTGGGAACTACCAGTATTGAGCGTCGCGCTGTTGCCAAGGGAAACGGTGCCTTGATTGGTTAGCCCTGCAACCGTTTGTGTGGTGCTGTTGCCTGTGGTCAGGCTGGCACCGGCCCCAACGCTGACGCTGCCCGTACCCAACTGCTGGTTAGTGGCGGCAGCAAGGGTACCGCCGGATACTGTTGTTCCGCCAGCAAAGGTATTTGCCGCTGAACTGTTGAGTGTCATCGTTCCGGTCCCTTGTTTGAGCAGTCCAGCAGCTCCGCTGATGACGCCGGATGAAGTGGTACTGGTATTGTTGCTACCGGTAGTCAAGGTCGTATCAAGAGTCGTTTGCGTACCGGCTGCCGTGGCAAGTGAACCAATGGTCTCTGCCGAAGAGACCTTCAATGATCCCGAGTTGAGTTGAACGGCGGTGGAGTTCGCAATCGCATTGCCACCCTGCAATGTCAACTGCCCGCCGTTGATGACCGCTGGGCCAGCGAAGGTGTTGGTCCCTGAGAGCGTCAGATTTCCTGTGCCTGACTTTAAGAACTGGCCGTTGCCGCTGACTGCACCGGAAACAGTTGCATCTTTGCCATTCGAATCGAAGGTAGCCGATCCACCGTCGGCAACCGTCATGTTGTTGCTAATGGTTTGGTTGTTGTTGCCGGATTGAAACGTAGTGCCGTTGCTCATAGCAATCGTACCATTGCCACTCACATTTCCGGTCGTTTTGAGAATTCCCTTGGTTACGTCAATTCGCCCGTTGTTGACGATGGAGTTGGTGTCGCTGTACAACTCCGAGGTGTCGTTGGAGGCTGTGTCAGCTCCCAATCCAAAGGTTATTTTGCCAGATGCACTGTTGGTGATAGTACCGTCGGCAAAGATATCGCCTTGGCCGAAAACGTTGATGGCAGAGCTGTTGGCAAGCGTTCCAGCTTGCAGTGTCGAGTCGTAACCCAGATCGATCTTCCCTGCCGTGTTATTGACCGTGCCAGCTTGGAGTAGGTATCCGTCCTTCACCGCAATGTTACCTGAGTTTGTCAAGGTGGTGATGCCGGTCAGGTTGCCATTGTTGAGATTGAGATGGCCCACGTTGGTGAAAGTATTGTTGGCGACGAGGTTGCCTTCGACATCAAATACACCATTGGTCAAAGTAGATGCGGTGGGAGGAGTGTCGAGCAAGGTTTTGTAGCCTTGATCACCCACCGTGGAAGTGACGGTTGCATTGAAGCCACTCAAGTTATCGATTGCAGCCGCGATGTCGTTGTAACCAACATCGCCACGAACCTTGACGACGATGTTCCCGGTCGTTGAGTCGATGGAAGCAACCGCTGAATCGGCCGTGATCGAGTTATCGTTGAGGATCGTGACGATCTTGTTTTGCGACGCTGCTCCCGTTGCGTCGGCTAAGACACGAATCAAGGCGGTACCGCTATCGCGGCCACCCGTGAGAGCATCGGTGTATCCATCCTCAGTAATGCTGGCGGTTAGAGTGCCGCCAGTCGCTGTGAATCCACTCCCATTGTTGATTGCAGTCTGCATATCTTGTACCGTGGCGGAAGTCTCATCCGCAATGTACACAGTAATGGTGTCGCTGTTGCGATTGTAGCTGCTCGTACCTGCCTGAGGTACGCTTGCGCCAAAAACAACAAAAACGCTCTTTTCCCCGTTTCCTTCCGCTCCGACGGCACTGCCGCTGGCCGCAACGAGATTGAATGTTTGAGCGGACGCTCCGGCGCCGAAAGTAACGATACCTGCGGCATTTGCCTGCGAGTGAGCGAGAGTGACATCGGTGAAAGAGTGCTGAGCATTATTCACGATGGCGCCGGAGATCTGGTTTTGTGCGTTGACATACCCTGAGTTGTTCACGCCGCCGTTAATGACACTGCCTGCTGCGAGAGAATTGACGGTGCCAAAGTTTTGCGTGATACCACCGTTGATGGTGCCGTTGTTGGTCACCAGCGATCGTACATGGGCATTGTTGATGCCGCCATTCGCTGTTGCTCCGGTGTTGTTGGTGATCGTTCCGCTATTGTTGATCACGGTTGCAGATTGCAGAGTCCCCGAGTTCACGATCGTCGAACCAATTTGATTGGTGACAGCGTTAGCGCCAAGCGTACGGGTCGCATCGACTTGAACTCCGACTGCGTTCGTCGATTGGTTGGTCAACGTGGTGATGCCAGTGAAGCTACCATCCTTGACGAGCAACTGAGCAGTTCCTTTGTTGAGCAGTGTGCTATCGCCAACTAGATCACCCGCGACGGTGATTGTTGAAGGTCCAGGGCTACCGCGGCCAATCAGAGTTTCATTGACAATTGCGCCGCTGACTTGATTACGAAGATTCGCATAATGGCGATTGGTCAAGCCGCCGCTGATGACGCTTGTTGCCGTGTTACTGTTGAGCGTACCCGAATTGTTCACGCCACCGTTGATCGCACCGGAATTGTTCACGACGCCGCGAATATCGTTCGACAAGCCACCGTTGATGACACTGGTGGCTGTGTCATTTTGTGTAGTCCCTTCTACGTTGGTGACGCCTCCGTTGATCGTGCCTTTGTTGTCGATGATTGCGTAGGAGAAATCATTGGATATACCACCGTTGATGACACTGGTTGTTTGCAGGTTATGGATTGCACCATTGTTGCCGATTTTATTAGTAGATGTCAGCGTGCCGGAGTTGTTGATAGTCCCACGCGATGTGGCTGGAGCCGCGCCGTCCGCAGTTACCCCCACTCCATCGACTGTCTGTGTTGTTCCGGCATTGATCTGCAGTGTGCCCCCACCAACTGCTGTTCCGTCAGGTCCGATGCCGACCCAACCGGTCCCGAGTTGTTCGTTAGTGCTCGCGACCAAAGTACCGTTCTGCACAATGATTGCGCCATTCAACGTGTTGGCATTGGCACCAGCGAGCGTCATCGTCCCGGTCCCATCCTTTATCAGCCTGCCTTCGCCACTGATCTTGCCCGAGTAGGTCGTGCTAGAGTTGTTACCACCAGTAAACAAATCCACGTCCGCGGCGATGTTCGTTTCGCTACCTGCAGCACCCGCCAAAGATCCGATCGTCTCGCTATTTTCGATCTTCAGTTTGCCGGCCGCACCCACCGTGAGAGCTCCAGCATCGCCCATCGCACTGCCACCCTTGAGTGTCAGTTGTCCAGCGTTGATTGCTGACGCTCCGGAAAACGTATTCGTTCCATCCAGAGTGAGATTGCCCAGCCCAGTTTTGGTCAGGCCTCCAGAACCCGTGATGTTGCCTGAGGCAGTGGCGTTAAATCCGTTGGTATCGAAAGTCGATATGCCGGCCAGAGTCATCGCATTGGCAATGGTTTGATCTGCGCTGCCAGTTTTGAATGTAGCACCGTTTGCGATAGCAACAGTACCAGTATCGGTCAGGCTGCCAGTCACCAATACGGTACCGGCATTCAAATTGATGGCACCCTTGTTGACAATCGTGCCTGTTCCACTGGAAAGATTCGCAGTTCCCGTCGCTCCGCTGAAAGTAATCGTGCCCGCAGCTTTGTTCGTAAGGTCTTCACCAGTCGTGGTGCTGGTTGAGCTAACGGTACCATCTGCACCAACAGTAATGGCCGCACTGTTTTCTAACTTGGTGCCCGTGAGAATAGAGTTACTACCAAGAGTGACGGAACCGCCGGTATTATTCTTGATATCTGCCGCGGAAACAGTTCGGCCATTGCCAATCGTAATGGTCGAAGTGTTCGTCAGCTGATTCGTTTTGGTCAAGTTACCATCAGCAACATCGAGCGATCCGGCGTTTGTCAGGTTGCCTGTCTGAGCTAGATTACCTTTGACAGTAGTGACCTGGCCGGCCGCGTTCGTTAAATTCCCGTCGATGGCGCCGCGCGCGTTGAGAATGTAATTGTTGGTGACGTTGCCTTTCAGGATGCTGGTGGCCGCATCGCTTGTTAGAGTTCCATTGTTAATGATCCCAGTCCGACCTTCGAGGCGACCCCAGTTGGTCATCGTTCCACCAGACGCATTGGTGATGGTGTCGGCAGACAGATACTTGCCTGCGCTGATGACTGTTCCGTTTAAGGCGGAGGAGTTGTTGGTAAAATTGGCTGGCGTACCATCAAGATCCCCGATCAGTTCCATGCCGCCGCCTTGAATGATCACAGCGCCGCTGGAACCAGACACCGTAAAGTTCCCATCGACCTGAACGATGCCACCTTGAGACGCAATGTAAAACTGCCCGGTGTTGGTAACATCACCGATAATGCCCAAGTTGGCACGAACCAAGTTTACGAAGCCAGCATTATTAATGGACAGACTGCCGGAACTCCACTCGGCTGCACCGCTTGGACCGTTGAAGTTGAGCACACCTGTGCTGAGGTTGTTGTAGGCACCCGCCGCGCTTTCAACGGCGTTGGTTTGTAACACCTTCGTCGTCGAATTATTGACATCTTGACCGTAAAGATAGGATGGCGAGGCAAGGTTGGACGCCATTCCCAACCCCGCAATCAATGCAGACAGAAACCAAGATCGCTTTTGAGAACGAAGGATATTTCGAGCACGAGAGGATAGTCGGTATCTTGAATATTGGGACATTGCCTGCATCCTTGCATACATGTTTCGTATTTTTTTGATTGTCCGAGCCGACGAATCCTTCGCGGAATCAGAAGAGGCGCGGTCTACTCCGATTTGATTCAGAGATCGTGTCTGGACCCCCATTATGAAATGTAGATTGCTCTTCTGAAATTACAGCCCATGCTAAAAATGAGCCGACAACCAACGAATAATTGGGAGTTTTCTTTCCGTTTCCCAAAACCAAACAAATGCTAGCGAACCGAGATTTCCGACTAGGCGCTTTCTAGTCGGGGCGAATCGTCAATGAGACATTCAATTTGCTCTCGACTGGCCTCAGACACTGCCGCGGGTTGCACGCCTGATAGCGGAACAAGCATGACAGGTCATATTGTCCTGGGACAACACTGTCCGCCATACGGACTCTCCTGGTAAACGAAGTTTTACCGACGTAGGCCATGTGACCATCTGGCAATTCAGAGCGGACGGAAGCTGGTTCGCTCCAGTCTTCGATTGCATCAAAACCGTTTGGCAATTCCAATTCTATTAACGTCGATATCGCGGGCGGTGGGGCATTGCGGTCTCGGATTTCGTAGGACATAGCGATTTCAAAATCAACCGATATTTCAAAAGTATCACCCGCGTGAAGTGCGTTGTTGGGCACTCGGAATGACACGGCGACTGGATCTTCGGCGCTTTGCGGCTTGACGCTTTTAACATCCGTTGCGTCCGATTCTGCAACGGATTCTGCCGGCTTGACGTTTGTGCTCGGATGCGGCACAGCAAGCGATGGCGTCTCCACTCGAGAGTCGACGGGGCCGCTACAGCCGACGAGCCCGAGTAACCCGACAAGAAAAACGCTTCGCTTGAAGATTCGCATTCACTTACCATGTCCAAAAAACGTAGATTTCGCGACTCACCGTTATTTGCGGAGATACAACCATACGTGACCATGAGACTTGGCAAGGTCAAAGCTTCGTTCGCCGTTGCCTCGGGTCCCGTTGAGAAACGGACGTAGATTCTTGACGAAGTCTTTTTCGTTCGCTTCCATTAGTTTGGCCTCGGGGATTTCTTTCAGGGCAAGGTACTCCTTTTGCCACTGTTTGTTGGCCTCCTCGCTGAAGGCTTCGTCGCCTGGATATCGCGCTGCGAAATCTTTTCGCAACGCCTCCATTTTTTCCCCGAACGCCTTACCCATTGCCCCGCTCTCAGCGATGAGACGTTTCACTTCCTGTTTTTGCTTGTCCGATAGATCCTTTTTGACGTCAAAGGCCGTATAGAAATCTCCGACGATTAGATCGAGCTTTCCGTCGCGGTTGTAATCCGTAACTTCGACCTGCGATCGAATCCCGGGGACAATTTCTTCATCGTTCCAAAGGAGCAGATTGTAGCCATTGCCTTTATTCGGTGCGACAAGTTCTTGGCCCGCCGAGAATGTTGGAGACACTTTGTTGCCTGTATTTCGAAACCACGTGACGCTTCCGTCATCACTGCCTGCGACAATATCCCAGAGTCCATCGTCATCCCAATCGGCGACAACTGGGCAGCAATGGGCTTTTACTTTGAGTGGTTCGCCATTCGTTTCGACGACGATATTGTCGATTGCAAATTCCGGTTTCTTAGAGGAACCTTCATTCATTCGCAGTTTTAAGGTGCCATCAAAACAGCCGATGAGCAAATCAAAATCTCCGTCGAGGTCCCAGTCAACTGGTGCGAAAAAACTACCAAACGACTGGTAGTCCTGTTTTTGGATGGGGGCAGAACGGATGGGTGTGTTGGACTTATCGAGAAGCTCTTCTCGCGCTGCAAACTTGTGGTCCGGCAGACCTCGAAAGAGGTAACAGTGCCCCGGATCGTACGAATTAGCAATCATGTCACCAATCCCATCGCCGTCGAGATCGCAGAAACGTGCCTGAGAGCCGATACAACAGTAGATCCGAACTTCGGCAGTTACCCCGCTGGCCTGCATAGGCCCGGCTTGCACATAGGTTGGTGATTTATTAGTGCCGGTATTGCGATAGATATCAAACTTGCCACCGAAGTCACCAACGATGAGGTCATCAAGTCCATCGCCATCAACATCCGCTATGCAGGGACTGCTATGTCCCCACGCCGAGCCCGTGTCAATGAACTTGTCGTTGACCTTGAGGCGAATCGGCGACTCAAAGGGAGTTGTCGATGAACCACTTTTAGTATCCTGAGCAACGGCGGTCGCACCAACAGCCAAGGCCAACCCCGTAACCAATTGGAAGAGCGTTTTGTTCATGCTTGTTTCCTAAGTTTGTGAAGCCAACGAACAATTTTGACTGAACGATCCAGTCATCAGTCTAGCTGATCAAAAAGGTATTTGCAGCTACCAACTTCGTGGCGGATACTGCCAGCATCCGAACCGACGCTGGCAGCGTCGGCCACGGTTTGCCTGAGTCTGGTGAGTGGTATTACTCTTGACTACTTCTTTTCATGCCAGCGGTCAGCCATGCAAGGTTGAAGCGGTAATGCAAGCGGCTGCTGATCAGGTGAATTATGCCGTCCGGTGATTGCGTGGCTGCCAGGTAGCCAGCATGTTCGGCACGTGTCGATGTGGCGATGAATTTCCCTGTATGGCCCCCTCCGTCGAATTCGCCACTGCCGGGCGTCAGCAGTTTGCGCACTGGCCAAGTCTTTCCCTGGTCGAACGAAAGGGCCGCAAACATTCCGTGCCCAGTGAACTCTGCGCCGTTCTGATCGATCAAGGTCATGCCATTGGCCTCGGGCTCTCGGCGATTGCCGGAGGTGAAGGAGATCAGCAACAACGGTCCTTCATTCAATCGCCGCAATACGAGACGTTGGCCCCCACCAATCGGTGGAAAGGGACTTGAAGTGTAGGTCCACGTTGTGCCAAGATCGTTGGAAAGGCTCATGGGCATCTTGCCATCGATCGAATCACCGCGACCGAGCGCCATGAGTCGACCATCCTCCAGCTCAATGACTTTGGCATGGATGCCTGCAATCGTCCCGTCGCCCATGCCCCCTTCCTTGAAGTTGGGCTGCGGTTTGCCTTCGCCTGGATCCACCCAGGTTTTTCCTCCGTCGCGACTAATGTGAAGTGCTGTGCCGCCGTTGCCCCCCGGAACAGCATC
Organism: Pirellula sp.; assembly: GCA_031372345.1. Taxonomy (GTDB): domain Bacteria; phylum Planctomycetota; class Planctomycetia; order Pirellulales; family Pirellulaceae; genus JBKCUI01. Next base: position 38,337 of record JANMLD010000364.1, on the reverse strand, counting down.
GCAGTTCTGGAGAAGCACTCCCGCCTTCGTCATCAGTGTGTCGGCGATGACCTGATGGCGGCCGATGACTCTCGGATCCATCGAACGTGGAGCGGTCCATGTAACGCCGTTGTCATGACTGGTTCGCATGAGCAAAGCGAGCAGGGCCCAACCCTTGCCACCGTCTGGAGCCATGCCGTTAAAATGAAAAACCGTCCCCTTGCCATCATGAAAGATACTCGAACCATGCATGTTCCGATTCGGTGCTTTGAAAAACTCGCTGGATGGCTCCCATTGGTCTTGTCCTGCTCTGAGCCGACTAGCAAGTACGGTCAATTCCGTCCCCGTTTCGCTTTTGGTTGAATACCAAATCGCAAATAGATCGCCGTTTGCTAACCAGGTGATCGAGGGCTGATGATTGTGGCTGTGGAATGGCTCCATGGAGTCCGATGGCGGCAAGACAAAAGGTATTGGGGTTGCGAACAAGGGTTGCAGTTTTGCTGCGTTCTTGGTCCATGGAGAGACATCTTGCGAAACGGCTTTGGCCCACAGCGGAGTCGATTTGTCCGGCACGGGGGTCATCTTGATGACACGTCCGTCCATTTCTTCGACTGCGAAATGACGGTAAGTTAATGATGGGCCAAGTTCCTGCGCAGGGACTGCAGTTGCAAACAACATCCCGATGACCGCAAGACTAAGTGGTTTGGTAATTTTGAATGATTTCATGGTGAGCGCTTACTTCTACTTTATTTTGGAGAGCGGCGATGTTAAGACTACCAATCATAACCCGATACGTAAGTGAGGGACCGGCGAAATTGTCCCTCGCTTACGCTTCGGGTTGGGATACTGCACTCTGCCGCTCGCCTGAGGGAGAAAAATGGAGGTGCAGGCAAGTTTGCACCGTTGATAAGGTTACAACGAGGATTGGGTGATTGTCGAATATATGCGGCAACCCAACTTCTGCATATGCCGACACGCGGGATAGAGTTACGGTTATGATTAGTAGGAATATTGGCGAGATGGGAAGTGTCATGATCATTGATTGCGATAGACGAGTCCAGCGTATAGGCCAGAGTTTTGCCAAGCAAATCACCCTCCCTCGGCAACGCTGTGAAGCATTTTGATCAATGAAATGGAAGGCTATTTGACCTTACGCCTTCCGTTCGGGCTCGCCCCGACGGAGGCAACAATTGGCGGCTACAGTCATGATCGTTCGGTTCGAGCTCTCCACCGAGTTTACTCGGTGGGAGCAACGTTTGGATGCGAGAAACGCTGCTTCCACCGGTATGAAACCGGAGGAGAGCCTAGCCACTCACGGGTTGCTAGTAGCTGCCAATTATCGCCCCACTGGCATGAAGCCAGTGGTAGCGAAACACAGGAAAAAATGCTTCACAGCGTTTCTCCCAGCGGGAGGTTGACTATACCGAACGATACTGCTTCACGGATCCGAGCGTCAAGTAATTCTACAATAGAAACTCACATGAATGCCATGAATCGCCAAGTCACACTAGTCGCCAGACCGATTGGATCGCCGAAGGAGACGGATTTTAAGCTTGTCGAATCCGCGATCCCGGAACCTGGTCCTGGCCAAGTTTTGATCCAGACGCTTTATCTCTCGGTAGATCCCTATATGCGAGGCAGGATGAACGACCGTACATCGTATGCTGCCCCGTTTCAACTCGGCGAGGTGATGACCGGCGGCGTGGTAGGGCAGGTCGTGCAATCGAATCTCGACAAATTTCCTAAAGGGGCGTATGTCCAAGGGCTGTTGGGGTGGCAAGATTATAGCTTGAGCGATGGCACGGGCATTCATCGAATCAGCCGTGAACTAGCCCCACTTTCCGCCTATCTGGGTGTGCTTGGCATGCCAGGATTGACCGCATACTTTGGACTCTTAGACATTGGCCAGCCCAAGCCTGGCGAAACCGTGCTGATCTCCGGCGCGGCCGGTGCCGTAGGTTCTATCGTTGGCCAGATTGCAAAGCTCCAAGGCTGTCGGGTGGTCGGCGTAGCCGGGACGGACGCCAAGGTGCGTTTGCTGACAGAGGAGTTGGGCTTCGATGCCGCGTTTAACTATCACAACGAAAAGAATTATTATTCAAAACTGAAAGAACTTTGCCCGCAAGGCATCAATGTCTACTTCGACAACGTCGGGGGCGAACTCACCGATGCCGCCTTCCACTACCTCAATGTCCATGCTCGCGTTTGCATCTGTGGGCAAATCTCACAGTACAATCTAACCGAACCCGAACTCGGGCCGCGATTGCTGTGGAAATTGATCGAGAAACGGGTCAAGGTTCAAGGCTTCCTGGTTTCGGACTACGCTCCAAGATTCAAAGAAGGCTTCACGCAATTGGCCGAATGGCTTCGGACTGGCAAACTTCAATTTCGCGAGAGCATGGTCAACGGACTGGAGAATGCTCCCAAGGCTTTTATGGGAATGCTCCAGGGGCAAAACATTGGTAAGCAAGTGGTCTGCGTGTCGCAGAGCGACACCGCCAATTAAATTATAAGGCCATCCACGCAGGTTTCATCCAATTTGGAGACACGAAAGATGTTGACAACGATTTTCAGTCGGCGACGAATCCTATCCGTGTTACTTGCTTTTGTCAGCGTCTTCGCGACGCACGCGTGCACCCATGGGCAAAAAGAAGATCCGATTGCAGTTCAACTTTGCGAAATCCTCTACCAAGGGCGGTTGGCCCAGGGTGAGATCGAGTTGGAAACCAAACTGGCGGCCAATGCGAAAAACGAAGCAATCCGTGCCTCTCTTGGCATTGTCCAGTTTGTCAAAGCAGTTGAGGAACTCTCGCAAGACTATTATCGTTTCGGCATGGAGCCCCAACGCGGGATCGCGATTGGAAACATGCTCATGCAAAGGACTGGCAACCCCAAGCCAGAGTCTATCGCGTACGAAGATGCGAGAGGCGTTTTGGAGCGTTTCGAGCAACGATTGATCAAGGCCGAGAAGACCCTGGCTGAATTCCGCTTTACGGGCATTAAGCTCCCTATTGATGTGTCACGCATCTACTTGGACATCAACCATGACGGAAAAATGACTGAAAACGTCCGACTCGCCTCGATCATTGCGGTTGGCGCCACTGGCAATCCGAATAGCGCGACTATGGTTGGAAACTCAGCCACGTTTGCGTTTGATGATGCGGACGTTCTTTGGCTCCGAGGGTACATCCATGTCATGTTGGGAACGCTGAACATCGTTTTGGCACACGACTGGCGGGACGCATTCGAACGCACTGCCCACTTGATCTTCGCAAAGCCGAAAACGGCTTTCTCTTTTTTGCTTGAGGAAGGTGTACAAACGAATTGGTCCATCAATCAAATTGCCGACCTCATTGCGTTCATTCACGTGATCAACTTCGAGGTGGTTGAGCCAAAGCGGATGGCAGAAGCTCTAGCGCACTTTGAACAAGTCGTTGCACTGAGTCGAACCACTTGGAAATGGATCCGTGACGAGACCGACAACGATCGAGAGTGGCTTCCAGGGCCAACACAAAACTCAGTCGTGCTGGAAGGCCGCGTAGGGGGGCCTCTGGGTGAGAACTGGGAAAAAGTGCTCGACCGAACTGAGTTGGTATTGCAGGGCAAAGAACTTATACCATTCTGGCGAGGATATGAGGGGGGCAATGCCCTGGTGTTCTTCAACAACAGCAGCAACACGAAGTTTCATCCAAAACTTGGCATCAACCTTCGCAAGGTGTTTACGCAGCCAAAACGCTTTGATCTTGTGCTGTGGATGCAAGGGACGGGAGTCGCGCCCTTTTTGGAAGAAGGCAAGACAATTGATTTGCAAGCTTGGCAGGATTTGTCACAGTCCTTCGGCGGTCGCTTGCCTTTTTTCTCGTTTTGGATCAATTGAGTTGCCGGGGTTTATTGTCGCCTTTCGCTCAGCGAAAGTGCGCTGCGTAACTCACATTCGCGGAGCGAAAGGCGACATTGTTGCTGAGCAAAAGGCGACTAGCCACACTATTGCAGCTCCCCTTTTTGAATCGTCGCGTTGGCTTGCTCGCTCATGATTGCGACGATTTTATCGAGTTTGGCGAAGCGAGGATCTTGCGTGTGTCCTCGCACATAGCGTGCGTAGATCTGTTGAAGTATCACCGCGATCTTGAAAATGCCGAAGCAATAGTAGAAGACGGCATGGGTTACCTCGCGGCCACTCTTTAGTTGGTACCGTTCGATCAATTCTCGCCGTGTAAGGTTGCCAGGTAGGGCAGTCGGGCCGACTGCGGTCGACTGCAATTCCTCTGGATCGTTTGCTTCCACCCAGTAGCCCAGCATGGTCCCAAGATCCATGAGCGGATCGCCGATGGTGGCCATCTCCCAATCCAGGACTGCCTCGATCCGTGACAGGTTCGACGGATCGAGCAAGAGGTTGTCGTACTTGTAGTCGTTATGGATGATCGAAGCATTCGACTCTGCGGGACCGTTTTCGTTTAGCCACATCGCGATTCGATCCATGCCAGGAATCGGCTCTGTCATGGCTTGAGCATAGCGTTTGGACCAGCCGGTCACTTGCCGAGCGGTGTATCCATCCGGTTTTCCTAGATCGCTTAGCCCCGCCGTTTGATAATCGAGCGAATGGAGCAAGACGAGGTTGTCGACCACCGCCTCGGATAAGCTTGTTGCGGTGCGAACGTCGATGACTATCTCAGGCGGAAGCTGCTTTCTCAGAATGACTCCATGCCGGCGTTCCATCACATAGAAAGGATCGCCTAGGACGTTTGGGTCTTCGCAGAATAGATACGGGCGAGGCGAGGGCGCATAGATGGAGTGAAGTTTGGAGAGGACTCGATACTCCCGCCCCATGTCGTGGGCCGATTTAACTTGATTGCCGAAAGGGGGCCTGCGCAAAACGAGCTCAAGTGTTCCCAAGTGAACAAGATAGGTGAGATTCGAGTGACCATGCGAGAATTGCTCGACCGAAAGCGAGCCCGTCGCATTGGGCAGATTGTCTTTTAGGTAGGTTTCGAGACGCTCGAGCGGTAATTCCTCGCCTGCTCGAACAGGAGTTGGCGTGTTGAGATCTGTTGTCATATGCGATCGGTCCTTTTTAAGGCGAGCGAGGGATAATCTCGCTGGTCCCTCACTTACGTGTCGGGTTGTGATGCGGGTTAACGGTAAGTCCAATGCGCCCGATCGGGTAGATGAGGGACTGCATTGAATCTATCGAGCGTCATTCGATCTTGGTCAAACACAAACTCGGTCAGCGAGCTATTGAGAACCCGCCAGTTCAGCTCGAGCGCAATCCGATCGGGAGAGCCAAGAACCGACTGCGTAGCGGTACCAATGAAGCCCCCTGACGTCACGATGGCTACGCGGCAACCTTTGAGAGTGTTCCGTTGGATCTCTCGGATGACACTTTCGACTCGCTGCCGAAACGTAGTCCAACTCTCGACATTGGCCGAGGGTGTTTTTTCCGATTGCCAGTGCAGCAACAGTTTTTCAAACATCAATTGAAAACTGCGAAGGTGTTCTTGAGGCTTAGCCGTTTCGCGTTTGCTGGCGTCGATCAGGCTGGCGAAATGGGGATCCAGATTGGCTATCGCAGGAGCAAGATGCTCGATAAAGCCTTTGAGATCGTATTCGTCCAATCCTGATTGCACGATTAGCTCAGGCCATTGGCCACCGGCTTGTCGGTACGCCTCCCCGATGCACTCGGCCGTTTGTTTCTGTCTCAGTCGTGGCCCAATGTAGACAGCATCGAAACGATAGCCATGCAAGGCCCAGTAGCGACCAAGCGAGCGCGATTGCTCTTCGCCAAGGGCTGAGAGCCGGTCGTAATCCGCGGCAAAAAAAGATGCCTGGCCATGCCGAATGAGTGTCATCGTACTCATGTGAGTTTTCTATTCTGGTCTTGTAAGCGCCGCATGCCACGCAACCAACGATCGTAATCGTCGGCCTTGTGTTGAAAGTATGTGGCCACCTGACGGTGCGGTAGGATAAGGAATCGTTCCTCCGCCAATCCCGCGACGACGGCATCGGCCACGGTTTCTGGCGACACAGCGGTTGCCTTGAGGTAGTCGCCGACGAAGCCTTGAACGCCGTCGAGCATGGGTGTCTGCACCCCTTGCGGGCATAGGCATGAAACACGAATGCCTGACGCGTAGTGGGTTATGGATAGCCACTCGGCCAAGCTGACCACGGCATGTTTGGTTACTGAATAAGGGGCAGATCCGAGTTGCGTCAATAGTCCCGCCGCCGAAGCGGTATGAAGAAAATAACCTTGCCCTCGCGCTAGCATGCTCGGCAATACTGCCCGCGCTGCATAGACGTGGGACATGAAATTGGTTTGCCAGATGCGCTGCCATTCTGCGTCTGAAACTTCGGCGCCACCGTCGATGGAGATTCCAGCGTTGGAACAAAAAAGGTCGATAGGGCCGAAGGCGTTGGTCGCTTGCTCGACGAGTTCTAGAATTTGAGACTCTTGAGAGACATCCACGGCGACGGCCAATCCATGCATCTCTTCGGCAACTCGGAGTGCAGAGTCAACATTCCTATCGGCGACCACGATGCCTTTGGCTCCCTCGTTAGCAAAGCGATGACAAAGGGCGCGTCCGATACCACTGCCGCCACCTGTAACCACGATTACTTTGCTTTGAATTTGCATACGGACTTTTACGGATCGTGTTTTTGTGGCTGAGCGAGGCCCTCGCTCAGTCTGAGAAGTCTAGCGAGTCGTTCGAAGTATTACGTGGCTATCCAGAACCTGTTGTGTTTTGATAGGAGTACAAACGAGCGAAGGGCCTCGCTCGTTTACAGTTGACTTGTCTGTACTAATATTGGCGCAATTCGAGTTTGGCTATGGTCTCGCGATGGACTTCATCGGGGCCATCGGCCAGACGAAGTGTTCGTGAGCTTGCCCAGGCACCAGCTAGGAAATGATCCTCGCAAACGCCTGCGGCACCGTGCGCTTGGACCGCCCGGTCGATGACTCGAAGTGCCATATTTGGAGCGACGACTTTGATCATGGCAATCTCGCGTCGTGCTGCTTTGTTCCCAACGGTGTCCATCAAATGGGCGGCATGCATCGTCAGTAGTCTGGCTTGATCGATTTCGATTCGCGAGTCGGCAATCTCAGCCCGAATCGTCCCTTGTTCGGCAAGGGGTTTGCCAAAGGCGACTCGGGATTGAACGCGACGACACATGGATTCCAAAGCTCGCTCGGCCAGCCCGATCAATCGCATGCAATGGTGGATTCTGCCTGGTCCGAGTCGGCCCTGAGCAATCTCAAAACCCCGTCCTTCGCCGAGCAACATGTTTTCAACCGGCACTCGGACGTCTTCGAACAAGACTTCTGCGTGTCCATGTGGAGCGTCATCGTAACCATAAACGTTGAGCATCCTCTTAATCGTGATGCCAGGTGAGTCGAATGGCACGAGGATCATCGATTGCTGCTGATGGATCGAAGCCGTCGGATTGGACTTGCCCATGAAAATGCATATTCGGCATCGTGGGTCGCCAGCCCCGGAGGTCCACCATTTGTGTCCATTGAGTCGGTAGTGATCACCGTCACGCTCAATCCGGGACTGGATGTTAGTCGCATCGGAGGAAGCCACGTCGGGCTCGGTCATGGCAAAACAGGAACGGATCTCGCCAGCCAACAGCGGCTTCAGCCAACGCGATTGCTGAGCTGGAGTGCCATAGCGGACCAGGACTTCCATATTGCCTGTGTCCGGCGCGGAACAGTTAAAAACCTCAGCGGACCATGCACATCGGCCCATGATCTCGCAAAGAGGGGCGTATTCCAAATTGGTCAGGCCCGCTCCTTGATCGCTTTCTGGCAAAAAGAGGTTCCATAAATTCGAAGCTTTGGCTTTGGCTTTTAAGTCTTCGACAATCGGTCGCGGTTGCCAGCGGTCACCGGTCGATCCCTGTTCACGATAGAGACTTTCTGCCGGATAAACATGCTCGTCCATGAAAGCCACCAATCGAAGTCGAATATCTTTGGCTCGATCGGATAGGGCGTACAATTCGGACGGCTGGCTCATGCTTCAAGTCCGTTCTGGAACAAAAAAGTCGGGTAATAACTTGGTACCAGGCACCATCGCGTAGTCATCCAAGCAAGTGATCCCAATCGATCGCAACACGTCATCATCCACGAAGAAATTGCCCGTGCACTCGCGACTGTTGCGGACGAGAATCGTGTGGGCTGCGTCGGCCATGATCTCGGGCTTGCGACTGCTCCTCATGGCCTGTTCACCTCCGAGCAGATTCTTGATAGCGGCGGTCGCAATCGTGGTGCGAGGCCAAAGCGCGTTGACGGCGACCCCCTGTTGGCGAAACTCTTCGGCCATCCCCAAAACACACATGCTCATGCCGAACTTGGCCATGGTGTAGGCCACGTGTCGCGAGAACCAAACCGGCGACATATCCAACGGGGGCGAGATATTGAGAATATGTGGATTGTCAGCCTTGAGCAGATGCGGAAGACACAGCTTGGAGACCAAAAACGTGCCGCGAGTGTTGATGTTGTTCATCAAGTCGTATCGTTTCATCGACACATCCAGAGTACCCGATAAATCGATGGCGCTGGCATTGTTGATCAGAATATCGATTCCACCGAAAGTTTTTACGGCTTGGTCGACTGCCGCTTGAACTTGTTCTTCGATCCGAATGTCGGTAACGCAAGCCAGGCCTTGGCCGCCTGCGTCGAGCATTTCTTGAACGGCAGTGTAGACCGTACCATCAAGTTTCGGATGCGGTTCGCCCGTTTTGGCCGCCACCACGATGTTCGCTCCATCGCGGGCAGCTCGCAATCCGATGGCTTTTCCAATGCCACGGCTTGCACCGGTGATGAAGATGGTTTTTCCGTGCAAGCTGGACATGGTAACGCCTTCCTCAATCAATCATTTTTAAAAACGGTGTTTTCGCCGAGCGGCGAACGATCGATGCGTGTCCGGTTGGCGGCCACCGATGGGTCTTCGTATCCGAATGAAAGTCCCACTAATATTCCGATCTCAGGTGAAATACCGAACTCCCGGCGAACAATGTCGGGATAGCTACGCAAGCTCCCTTGTGCACAACAGCCGATACCATTGGCCGTCATCGCCAGCATGAGCGTTTGGAGATAGATTCCTAGATCGAGCGCCACCGGTTCTTGGAACTTCTTGTCCATTCCAAGAAACGCAACATGAGGGGCATCAAAGAACTCAAAATTGCGAAGCGCTGCGCGATTTCGACCAGGCTTGTCATCCCGTCCGATCCCCATTTCGGAGTATAAGCTTACGGCGCACGCGATTTGATGCTTCCGAAAAGGATCCTCAAATCGATCGGGATACTCGAAGTCGGGGTTCGGGGGCGAACCAAGCATGACCTGTTCGATCAAAGCCTTGCGAAGTCGGTCGCGAGCCGCACCCGATGCAACGTAAGCACGCCACGGTTGAATGTTGCAGTTGGATGGCGCCCTCTGAGCCAGTTCGAAAACATGCTGAATCTTTTCGGCGGCGACCTGCAGACTCGTAAAGCCGCGAACGGATCGGCGAGTTCGTATCGCGACTTCGACATCCATGGTTGGCAATCCTGCAAGTGGTTCGATGCTAAAGATGTCCGGTAACACGTGCCGGTGGCTTGCGAGTCAAGCGGGAATCAGTTTACCGAATGATCGGTAGGGATCCTAGGGGCCCAGATGGGATGAAGGCATGATACGTGCCTTTGAGGTTGAGCGGGAGCTTGTCTCCCCTCAACCTTGTTTTGGCGTACTAGGTCGTATGACGCCAAAATGGCGTCCGTCGGAGGAAAACTTCGCGCGGACGAAAATGCGCTGTAGCACGCGATGACGTGTGCCTTGTTGACGAGCATGAACCACCCCGTTACATTTCTACTGAATGTTCGGTAGATTTGCGAACCCACAATCCGAGCGGTCGTAACGCGAGCGGCGGAAATGCATTAACCGGGAGGGCGAGGCTCCTGCCGAGCCAAAGCCAAGCTCGGCAGGAGCCTCGCTCTCCCACACGAAGCAAGTTACCAAGCTCTATTTTGGAGGATTGCTGATTTCCCCGAAAGCAGAACGCACTCGATGAACATACTCGTCTGTTTGAAGCAAATCCTGGATCCCGAAATGCCGTCACGAGATTTTCGTATCGACCCGGCTGGTTGCGATGCCGATCGTCAAGCCGCGGGATTGGTCATGAATATCTTTTGCGCCAATGCGTTGGAGACGGCCTTGCAGTTTCGAGAGAAACATGGAGGCAAAATCACGGTGATCACCGTCGGAGCATCCTCCGCCGAAGAGATCCTTCGCAAAGCGCTTGCCCTTCGGGTCGACAGCGCGGTTCTGGTCAAAAACGATCACTCACAAAGACTGAATCCTTGGTGTGTTGCCCGAGTCTTGGCCGCGGCCGTTCGGAAATTAGGTGACTTCGATCTCGTTTTAACCGGCAGAGAATCCGGGGACTGGGGAGACGGGCAAACAGGTGGCTTTTTAGCGGAAGAGCTTGGTCGACCCTGCGTCAGCATGGTGGACGAAATGAAGTTGGAGGCAAGTAAGCCGGGATTGGTCCAGCTTAAACGGCAGACGGATCAGGGTTGGGAAGCCATCGAGGCGAAAACTCCAACAGTCATCACTGTGACTAACAACGAACACAACGTTCCAAGAATTGCCAAGACCCGCGATGTGATGCAAGCGTTCCGCCAGCCGCTCACCACTTGGAGTCTTGCTGAACTTGGCGTAGAACCTCAATCCATCGCCGATGACTTGGCGAGCACACAAGTCGTTGAACTAACGATTCCCAAAAAGCAATCGCATTGCGAATTCGTGACGGGCGAGTCGCTCGAGGAACGGATCAGCAAACTTGCCCAGAGAATCGTCAGCATCGTTCAATCGGCCTAGATACTAAGATCGTATTACATAAAGGAGTCGAGTTTGGCATCCGTTGTCGTAAGTTGTGTTTTTGGATGGACCGGAATTGATAGGGCCGCCATGGGGGTTCTTGGGGCTGGCCAGCGACTATCTAGAGATCTGGCTGGAGGGCATGTCGGATTGATCGTCGGTCCAACATCGGATGCACTGATCGGCGAAGTCGCCACATTTGCCGACAAAATCGTGGTTATAGAACATCCACTGCTGGATACTTATCAAAGCGAAACCACCCTTACGGCTCTGACTCAGGCGTGCAAGCATCTCAATCCGCATACGGTTCTGTTTGGCAATGATCTCCCCTGTCAGGAGTTGGTGCCGCGGTTGGCGCATCGATTGGGCGGGTCGGCTGCAGGTGATGCCTTGAGTCTCAAAGGACAGAATGAGACGGTACGGATAACTCGCTCGGTGTATGGTGGCAAAGCCCAAGCGACAATCGATCTCCATCGTTCGCCGGCCATCATTTGGGTTCGCGCCCGAGCACAAGAGCCTGCACAGGCGCAGGCTTCGTCCAAAGACATCATCCGCGTGCCAGTTTCGCTCGAGCAGAACACTTCGATCCAGTTGATGGATCGCCACACGGAAATGCAGGGGGCCGCGAGACTAGAAGATGCGCGTGTGATTGTCTCTGGCGGTCGTGGGTTGGGCGGTCCAGAGCCATTCACTCAGTTGCAGTCGTTGGCCAACGTGGTGGGTGGCCAGATGGCCGCTTCGCGCGCCGCTTGCGATGCGGGCTGGGTGCCTGCGGATTGGCAGGTCGGTCAAACCGGCAAGAAAGTCTCGCCGCAACTTTACTTAGCGATCGCAATTTCTGGTGCCAGCCAACACATCATGGGAATCGCCGATGCCAAGACCATTGCGGCCATCAACGTTGACCCTGAGGCGCCGATCTTTCAACACTGCCAATTTGGGCTGGTGGAAGACTACCGAAAGGTTGTCGGTCCATTGACGGAAAAGCTCAGCGAGTTGCTTGCATGAACGGCGAACTCCCTACTCGAGAAGTTTTCTGGAATGTGACTCATGTATGGGTCATGTACGTCCTGCTAGTGCCGACGATGCTAGTAGCTGGATACGGTATCTATCGGCGCTTTCGCATGTGGAATCGCGGTCGACCCGAGCAGCGCTTCGATCAACCTTGGGTACGCCTTCAATTCCTCTTTCGTCACGCCGTTGTACAGCAAGCCACCTGGAAGAAACGCTTCGCGGGTTTCTTTCACGCTTTGATTTTTTGGGGCATGATTATACTGACGGTCGCGACGACGGTGGTCTTCATCCATCAGGATTTTGGGCTTCCGATCATGCAAGGCCAGTTCTATTTGTGGTTTCAATCGCTGACAGTCGATATTTTTGGGGCTCTTGCGATTTTTGGGGTGTCTCTGGCCGCGGCACGACGTTGGACGCGCCCGTCGACTCAGTTGGTTCATAGCTGGGAAGCCTCTTGGATACTGATTCTGATGTTGGTGATTCTCGTGAGTGGGTTTTTGCTCGAGGGTTGGCGGATCGCTGCGACCAAGGACCCGTGGGGGATGTGGTCCCCGTTTGGATATTTGATTGCGATGGCGTCAAACGCTTGGATGTCGGTTCCTGCGATGCAGTGGGCCCATGTAGTAACCTGGTGGTTTCACATGGGGCTCGTATTTGGTTTTCTCGCATGGGCACCGTACACAAAACTCCTGCATCCGTTGACGGCGGTTCTCAATCTTTACACTGCCCCACTTACTCCAATCGGGAGCTCATTGAAGAGAATCGATTTCGACAAGGAGGAGAGCCTCGGCGTCAATGCCCTTTCGAACTTCACCTGGAAGGATTTATTGGATCTGGATGCATGCACCGAATGTGGGCGTTGCACCGCTGTCTGTCCGGCCAATGCCGTCGGGAAGCTACTTTCGCCTCGCGATGTGATTTTGGATCTAAGGCATCTCTCGCGGACCCAAGACGATTTTACGAAACCGATTATCGATGCAACACCTGCCTTGTCGCCGGAAGCCTTATGGGCCTGCACAACTTGCGGAGCATGCGTCGAGTCCTGCCCTGTTTCGATCGCTCAGATGCCGAAAATTGTCGATATGCGCAGGCATTTGGCGATGGAAGAAGCGGTCATGCCGGACACTATGGAGAAAGCCCTTGGATCGCTGGAAGCTCGCGGGCATCCTTATGCGGGAACGCAGTTCTCTCGCCTTGATTGGATGAAAGGACTAAATGTTCCGCAGCGAGCCGATATTCAAGAATGCGACGTTTTGTTATGGGTCGGTTGTGGCGGAGCCCTGGTGGAACGCAATCAACGCGTCACACGTGCGATGGCGCAGCTCCTTGAAAAAGCCGGCGTGAACTATGCAGTGCTCGGTCGTGAAGAACGTTGCACAGGTGACCCAGCTCGACGTATGGGAAATGAATTTTTGTTTCAAAACTTGGCCCGTGAGAATATCGCTACGCTCCAACGTTATCAAGTCAAAACGGTAGTTACGGCATGTCCACACTGTTTTAATACGATTCGCAATGAATATCCCGAACTGGGCGGGAATTTCGAAGTTTTGCACCATAGCCAATTCCTCGAGCGTTTGGTCAGCGAAGGCAAGCTGTCCCCTAACGCTCAATCGGAAGCCAAAGTGACGTTTCACGATCCATGTTATTTGGGCAGGCAGAATAAGATCTTTGATGCGCCGAGGCAGCTTGTCCAAATTTCGGTGCGTCCGCCGAGCGTCGAAATGGAAAAGAGTCGCGAGAAGAGTTTTTGTTGCGGGGGGGGCGGTGGCATGAGCTTTGTCGACGAGCCAGCGAACCAACGCGTCAATCAAGAGCGGGCCAGACAAGTTTTGGAAACCGGCGCCGACGTGGTCGCAGTGGGCTGTCCATTTTGCATGACCATGCTCGAGGATGGCGTGAATGCTGTCAGGGCTGCCGACCCTTCGACGCGTCCCACCCAAGTATTGGATGTAGCCGAGTTGCTTTGGGACTCGGTACGCAATGAACCAACAACAGTTTAAAGGAAGGTAACTATGGATTTGACATTGAATGCGGAAGAAATTCATTTTCGCGACACGCTACGCGGTTGGCTTCAGGCCAACGCACCTCCACCCTGGACGGTTCCATTAAAGAGTGACGAATCCAAACGAGCCCACCTTGAGTACCTGCGAGCGTGGCAACGGACGATGTTTGATGGAGGTTGGGCTGGCGTTTCTTGGCCAAAACAACATGGAGGTAGAGGTATCACCATCATCCAGCAATCCATTTTCCAAGAGGAGCTTGCATTGGCGGGTGCGCCACAGCAACTGGGGGTCATCGGCGAGGGGTTAGTCGGTCCGACGATCATCGCGGTTGGGACCGAAGCTCAAAAGCAGCAGTTTTTGAAGCCGCTGCTGAAGGGCGAACATATATGGTGCCAGGGCTTTTCAGAACCGAATGCGGGTAGTGACTTGGCTGCGTTGAACACGCGAGCCGTACTCGACGGCGACCACTACGTCGTTAATGGCCAAAAGATTTGGACCAGCTTTGGGCATGTTGCCAACTGGTGCTTGCTGGTCGTTCGCACGGATGCATCGGCAGCTAAGCACAAAGGGCTTACCTGTTTGTTGGTAGACATGGCGAGCCAAGGCGTTGCTGTTCGACCTCTGAAGATGATGACGGGCGACTCAGAATTCAACGAGATGTTTTTTACAGACGTGCGTGTGCCTGTGGCGAACGTGCTTGGCAAAGTCAACGAAGGCTGGGGCGTTGCGCTAACGGCACTCGGAAACGAACGGGCCAACTTGGGAACAGGGCTATATATGATGTTCAAGCGGGACTGTGACGCGTTGATCGCAAAAGCTGCGACGATTCATCGCAATGGGAAACCCATCACCGACGATCCGCTTGTGCGACAAAAACTTGCTCAAGCTCACCTCGATCTCGAGGTCTTTCGCTTGAACTCACTGCGAACCCTTTCTGGAATGAACAACACGCACGCGCCTGGCCCGGAAGGCTCGATTTTGAAGCTCTATTGGAGCGAGATGAATCAGCGCAACGCACAAATTGCCATAGAAGTGCTCGGTCTAAGCGGGCAGTCGTGGGACTTTGATGAAGGCCGATGGGCATTCAACTATCTTCGATCGCGGGGCAACACGATCGAAGCCGGGACCAGTGAAATTCAACGTAACATCATAGCCCAACGCGTCCTTGGCCTTCCTCGCAGCTATTGAGCATAGAAAGAAAGAACACCATGGAATTCGACCTCTCCAAACCACAAAAACTCCTGCGGGAAGCGGCCCGCGCGACGCTATCGCAGAACTGTCCGCTGACGCGTGTCCGCGAGCGGATGGCCAGCCAAGACATCCACGACAAGGCTCTTTGGCAGGCGATCGCCGACCAAGGCTGGGTCGGTCTTCATTTGGATGAGAGCCTGGGTGGACTGGGACTGGGACTTGTCGAGTTGGCGGTAGTAGCCGAAGAGATGGGTCGGGCGTGTTTGCCATGCCCGTTTTTAGCGACGACTTGGGCAGCTACTCTTTTGGCTCAAGTTGCCAACTCAGGTTTTGCCTCGACCTTGTCTTCCATGGCGGAAGGCTCGCTCACTGCGTCGGTAGCCTTGATGGATCAGGATAGCGATTGGGATGTCGAAAGTGTCAAGACTCAGCTAAATCCAACGCCGTCAGGTTGGCAACTGAGTGGACACAAATCGATGGTTCTCGATGCGGCTGAAGTGGATGACCTTTTGTGCGTCGTGCGTAAGGAGAATGAGCTTGCCGTCGTGTCTGTATCGACTAGCGCCTCGGGTGTAACTTGCACACAGACGCGAGTGCTGGATGCCACGCGAAAGCTTTACGATGTCAGCTTCGATGGAGTTGCGATTACGCCAAAAGACATCATCGCCGTTGGCGATCAAGCGAGCTTGGCAATCGAATACTCAACCCGAGTTGCCACCATTGCCGCATGCGCCGAAATGCTAGGCGCGATGCAATGGATTCGCGAAGCGACGCTCGACTACGCGAAGACACGCAAGCAGTTTGATCGAACGATAGGATCGTATCAGGCCGTTCAGCATCAGTGTGCCGATATGTTGCTCATGACCGAGAGCGCTCGCGCAGCTACCTACTATGCGGCTTGGGCATTGTCGGTGAACGCACCCGACAGCAACAAGTCGGTGGCGATCGCCAAAGCCTATTGCTCCGATGCGGGCCGCGAAGTGGCGCACCGGGGAGTGCAAGTGCATGGCGGTATCGGCTTCACGTGGGAGCACGACTTGCATCTCTTCTTGAAACGGATCAAGGTTTGCGAGTTTCTCTTTGGCGATGCTAGTTGGCAACGTGAGCAGATTGCGAAGCTGATTTTGTTGTAGGAACATCCCTGTAAGAATCCAGTTTATGAGCATTGCAATTGCAAGGAGAAGCATGAAGACTACACTATTCAGCTACGTTTGCCTGCTTGTACTTTGTTAACTCTGTCTCCAGGAATCTACCATGACGAAAACGTCCCCTATTTCGCAAATCATCGCGTTTGTATTGTTTTGTTCGACCGTGTCGATCGTATTTGCCCAGAACTCGACCACGGATCCTTCGGGAACTTGGCGATGGAAGTACGAGATGAATGGCAAGACGCAAGAAGATGCGGTGCTGCTTAATCTTGACGGCGATAAGCTAACTGGCGCATTTCGTGGCCAGCCCGAAAAGCCCGTCGATATCCGAGATGCTAAATTGAAGGACAATCAACTTTCGTTCACCGTTGAATACAAGTTGAAGGATCAATCCGTCTCGCTGGCTTTTGCTGGCAAGATCAAGCAAGATGATCTCGACGGAACCGTGACTGTTACCACCGAGGCTGGCACGGAGGAATATCCATGGACTCCCAAACGCTCTGTTCAGTTGGATGACGCCGTTGGCCAGTGGAATATCGTGATCGATGCAGACGGGAACAAACTTGAACCACGCATCGTCATCACCAAGAAGGACGAAACGTTGCAAGGGAAATACACCGTCGCCGAAGGAACCGTCGTCGACGCAACCGGGCTCAAGATTCGGGACAACAAATTAGAGTTTCGTATCGAGGCGAATATCAATGGACGCAAGATCCAGGCAGATTACTCGGGACGCCCGTATGGCAATAGCATGAAGGGTAAGATCCAATACGACTTGGATGGCAACACAGGTGAGGTTGATTTTACCGCCAAACGAGAATTGGCCAAGAAATAGTTCGTTGATTGTCGCCTTTTGCTCCGCAAAAGTGCGTTAATGAGTCGCACGCCGCAAGGTTGGTTTTTGTAGCTGAGCGAGGCCCTCGCTCAGGTATTGAATCAAACGAGCGAAGAGCCTCGCTCGTCCACAGGAAATCTATCGTGTGGCACGGCCCCATCGTGTGGCACGTCCCAAAGCGAAGCGTGGGCGTGGGACGTGTTAGAAATGCTTCTAGCGACTCCCCACGCTCTTCGTAAACTCAGGGACGTGCCACAGGTTTAGCAGTGCCACACGTTCAGCCATTATTTTGCAATGGCCTTTTGATAGGCAGCTTGCCCTCCAACAATTGGCAAGTCCAATCGCGTCTCTTGGAGATCCACCGTGAGTTCTGTGCCAGCTTCTGGTAGCAGCGTAAACTCTGGATCGCTAGAAAAGATCATCAAGCCAATTTTTTCACCTGCCGCAATGATCTGGTCGTCCGGCTGAAGTGAAAAGTTCACGTCATAAAACTGGTTAGGTACGAGAGGTTCACTCTCGGTCAGCGACCGATGGTTTTGCGGATCCGCCCAACCGCGCGTAATTAGGTTGTCGGTAATTTTGCCTTTGGGGTCCTCGGTCCAAGGGAGAGAAACCAACCAGACGGTTAAGTTGGCGGCGGGCTTGCTCGATGCCAATCGAATTTTGATTTTCGAGTAGCCAGAAATATGTAGCGGTTCTTTGAGTTCCGGCGTTGCGAACAACAATCGATGTTTGGAGGACTCGGCTTGCGCTAAGATTTTGCCTTTTATGGAAGCGTCGTCGACGAGTACTTCGGGTTTTTGGTCAGGCGATAACTCAGTCGACAATCCGCCTAGAGCGTTTCCGCCCTTAGTCGGGTACAAAGTCACCAATTGGGCATCGGGATGTGGATAGTCGGCGTAGGACGTAGGCTCGGTTCGTTTGGCCGTTTCGCGAACGATCCACGAGCGCGGTCCCTTTTCCACCCCGTTGTCCACGCCATGAAGGTACTTCGTAAACCAACGATTCATCATGGCAATCGGTGGTTCGCCGCCATGTCCCCCTTGATGGCAGAAGAATTGTACAGGTAGGCCCTTGGCTTTGGCAGCTTCGTAGATGCGAACGCTGTGTTCGGGCACGACATTCCAGTCATTGAAGCCGTGCGACATCAAGAGTGCGGCATGCATGGGTCCCATTTGATTGAGGTAATCTCTGCCCGCCCAGAACTCGTTGTAATCACCCGTGACACGATCTTGTCCGTTGGCCATTTCTTTATCGCGTACTTCGCAGTCGCAATGATCGCGTTTTTCCTCATTGCCACTGTGAATGAAGTTGTAGAGGACATCGATGTCCTCCCCCATGTATCCGCCTGGGTGTCTCACGAGTCCGTTCGATCGATAGTAATGGTAGTACGAAGTGTTCGGCGCGATGGGGATGATCGCTTCGAGTCCTTGGACGCCGGTCGTGGCTGCGGCCAGCGGAAGTGTTCCATTGTACGAAGTGCCTGTCATCCCGACTTTTCCGGTTGACCAAAAAGCACTGACCGTTTCTGTTCCGTCGACTTCTGTAAAACCTTTGGCTCGACCGCAAAGCCAATCGATGACCGCCTTGGGGGCAAGCGACTCATTGGCACCGCCCACTGTAGGGCATCCTTGCGATAGCCCTGTGCCAGGCGAGGATGAGTGAACGACAACAAAGCCACGCGGTACCCACTGCCTCGTTTGAGAGTTGGATATGATTGGACGTTTTACCTTGGCGCTAAAGGCTGGCGGGTCTTCATGTTTCATTGGGACTGCGCCTACCGCATGTCGTGGATTCCAAAAATGAATGGGATCGCCGGAGCCGGTACCCGCGAAATACGGACTCGATTCGTAGACTACGGGCAACTTCAAGCCTTCCGTATCAGTCTGTTTGGGGCGAGTGACATCGACATGCATGCGATCCAGTTTTCCATCGCCATCGGAATCAAACTCCGTCTCGACCCAAAGGTCGTGGCGAATCCAATCTTTGGCATCCTTAAAGCCCTCAACAATCTGGGCTTCACCGTCTACAAAAACTGGAACGGTTTTGTCTTGGGCTAACACAGGAGTGGAGTTTGCGTATGCCAAAGCAACAACCATTACGAATAGTTGATGCAACGTTCGCTGGAAGGAAAAGGCAAGTTGGCGACGGAGTGATACGTCCATGAGATGCGTTTCATTCGAATTTGAAGTTTTCAGATTGCTCCAGTATGGAGATAGACGAACGCAAATTCAACCACCCATTCTAAAAGTCTTTAGGAACCAACAACAGCCAGCTCCCAACATTATCCAGACTGAGAATGCGAAACATGAGCTTGTTCACCTGGGAGGTGTCGATTTCGACGAATTTGGAGGGAGGAATGGTCAGCATTGCCAAGTTCCGTGTCGAAGTCCTGCACCCAATTGAAAACGCTTTGAGTGCCAGCGAACCATTCGTCGAACGCGTCAAGATTCGGAATATTATGGCGAGCCATAATTTTGAGAATGCCGTGCCAAGTTTCGATCCACAACTGGCATGCGCATTCTCGGTTATCCGCATTCAATTCCCCATACCCGGCTTGCATTTTGTCGTCGACCATCTCCATGTTTGGTTCGTCGGGATACCACCGTTCCCACAGACATGTTAGGGCGATCCAAACCCAATCCTCCATCGGGCCTGGGATGTTTTTTTTGCGTTCCTGAAACAATGCTTCCGACATGTCTTGTGCCGAAGCGAAGCCAGGAATCATTTCCAGCAATCGGCCGCGGTTCATCCCGATACGAAGTGAGTGGAGTTTCGAAAGCAAGTCGTCATCCGACATGCTGCGACCATCCGATAAAAAGGAGCGACCACTCTCCACTACCTGTCGACGGTATGTTTCATTCGCCGCCACTTGTTCTTCGACAATCCGGTTAAGTGACATCGTTGAAATTCGCATGATCATTTTTCCTTTCGGTGGGAATTGGGCGTTCAAAAAGAATCCCTTGCTTGATGCGACGACTACCTATGCGTCCTTGTGATACCGCATGTACCATAGTATGCATGCATTCGTCTTTGCGTCCCTCTTCGATTGCGAACCGATATTTCCCAACTAGTTTGAGCCGGGAGACGCTCAAGGCTCGCACAGTTTAACATCGCGGCTCCTTGTGTCTAGCGAGGTCGTCAGCTCCATTCGCCCCAGCCCGTGCCCCAGCCCGTGTCCTATGTTCCCGCATCGACAAAACTTCATTTCACTGTCATTTCGACCTCGAATGAAGTGTATAATTTTCGCATGCTCACGAGATCCTAGGGAACCATTTCGACTTGCTCATGATCTATACAGGGGTTTGTCCATGTCAACATCGATTAGCCGAAGGGGTTTTATCGGGAGCACTACTATAGCGAGTGCAGGGGTTTGCCTAAGTTCACGTGTTGCAACGGCCGTTTCGGCAGACAAGGCTGTCGTCGATTGGCCTGTTTGGGATTCAACTGAGGAATCTGCCTTGCTAGACGTCCTCAACTCAGGTACTTGGGGGCGCACAGCGGGTGGTCGTCGCGCTTTACCATTTGAAAAGGCTTTCGCGGACAGAATGCAAGCCCGTTCTTGCATCGCCACGTCCTCCGGTACGACTGCATTGCTGACTACGCTCGGGGCACTGGGAATTGGGCCTGGCGACGAGGTGATCCTACCACCCTACACATTTGTTGCTACTTTTAACGTGATCACCAACAGTTATGCGCTTCCGGTATTTGTTGATAGCGACCTCCAAACGTTTCAAATGGATCCGACCAAAATCCAAGCAGCCATGACTCCAAAGACCAAACTGCTGTTGCCCGTTCACATTGGCGGTTCACCGGCGGATTTGGATGCCATTGCTGCAATTGCCAAAAAGGCTCAATTGCCGTTGATCGAAGATGCTTGCCAAGCACCACTTGCTGAATGGCGGGGCAAGCCGGTTGGGACAGCGGGACTCGGTGGCTGTTTTAGTTTTCAGTCAAGCAAGAACTTGAATTGTGGCGAGGGAGGAGCCATAGTCACGAATGACGAGAACTTCGCCAACCTGTGTTATAACTTCCATACCCCTGGCGGCTCGAAACCTGGCGCAAGTTCTGGACGGGGTTCTAACTTTCGATTGACGGAGTTTCAAGCTGGCCTATTGCTTGCTCAAATGGCTCGCTTAGAAGAGCAGTCGAAGACACGAGATGCTAACGCGGCTTACCTCACCAAGTTACTTCAGGAGATTCCAGGAATTAGACCTGCCAGGCTAACGGACGGCTGTACACGCAGCGCTTGGCACTTATACATGTTTCGTTACGACAAGAGTCAATTCGCTGGACTGCCTCGAGCAGCCTTTCTCAAGGAGCTTAGCCGACAAGGTGTTGCCGCCAGCAGCGGCTACACGAGCTTGAATAAAACGAGCCATGTCAGGGCGCTTGCATCGAACCCCCATTACCTTCGAATTTATGGGGAAAATGGGATGGCCAACTGGCTTGAACGGAATCAATGTCCCGCCAACGACCAACTTTGCGACGAGGCTGTTTGGTTTATGCAGACCACTCTATTGAAACCACGATCAGCTATGGACCACATTACTGATGTTATCCGGGCCATACAAAAACGATCGGGCGAACTAGTTCGCACTAAGTAACTGGAGTAAGACCATGGACCAACTCGAATTCGTCGTGGAGCATTTCCAATTGGCGCGGCGCTACTTTTTGCAGCTTGGGATTTGCGGACTATCGGTTGCCCGCTCGGAATGGGACGTGAGTCAGCGGCCGAATCAGGCCGCTGACTTTTTCGAACGTGTGCCGAGTAAGCACTTCGATCGACAGCCACAACCGATTCGGCTCGACCGGGCCACCCTGCTGGCAAAATCGTAATTATAATTGGCATACGCACTTTGGGAAAACGTAGCTTGGCTCAATACCATACATTCGATTGGCTGGACGCGAACCGCGATAGCGAATTGGGGAGGAATTTGTCATGAAGCTGACGCTCGATCAGACGACCGCGTTGAAAAACGGGGAACCCGTGCCCGTCGTCCTGGACCGCACGGAGTGTGTTGTGCTGCGCAAGGATGTTTACGAACGGATCAAACGACTCCTTTACGATGACAGCGAGTGGACCGAGGGCGAAATGCTGACGCTTGCGGAGCGGACGTTCGAGGACGCGGACAACGCCTCGCCAATACCATGAAACGCGGCGATATCGTACTGGTAAAGTTTCCCCACGCGAGCGGATCACCGCCCAAGAATCGCCCCGCGCTCGTCGTGCAAGCGGATTATTACAACCCACGCATCAGCAACGTCTTGCTCGCCACGATCACCAGCAACCTGAACCGGCGCAGCGATGCAGCTCATTACTTCATCGAAGCCTCCACCACGGACGGAAAGCAATCGGGGCTCAATCAGGACTCCGTCGTCTCCTGCCTCAATCTGGCGGTGCTCCCGAAAAGCGAAATCGGTGCCAAGCTTGGCCAGTTGTCCGTGCAGGCCATGCTGCAGGTTGACGATTGTTTGAAAGCAGTCTTGGGACTTTCTCATTCGCCGTGACTTTCCGTCAGCCGGTGGAATTCATTCCTGACGAACCGGCATTCCACTGCGGCTGGGCGTGTTGGGTCATAACGCGGAACGGACATGCGGCGGCTGACGCAGCTCGGCGCGTTCCGCCGCGGAAATGTCCTGCCAGGATCGCACATCACACGGCCCGCCCAGAGCTTCGAGCTTCGCCTTCCGCGCCCGCCACTCCTCGCGAGTCAGCGACCGAATTAGGCCGTTTTCGAACGTATGCCAAGTCCGCACGTCGATCGACAGCAACAACCGATTGGGTTTGCCGGGCTCGTTCGGTATATCCGCCGCCGGCGGTGGCATGTCCCACAGCTGTGCCAAGTCGTACTTACTAGCCGTCACTACCGTAGTCCCGTCCCCGGCAAATACCACCTCAACAAACTCGCTGGCGTCATAAACGAATACTCCGTTGTACGGCTTTCGTGTCGCAACGTCCCAGAGCTGCGTGCGGTCGTAGCCGCCCGTGGCAAGCGTACTTCCGTCTGCGCTGAAGGCCAAAGCACGGCCGCCGGCTTGGAGCGGCTCGCCAATTTGCTTTCCGCTGACCAAGTCCCACAGCCGGACTTCGTAGTTGTTATCGCACCCGGTTGCAAGCATGCCGCCGTCCTGGCTGAACGCCATGGAATTGACGGGCTTGTCGTGATTGAGCGGTCGAAAACGCGGTGTTCCTGTCGCGACGTCCCACAGCTTGACCGTTGTGCCTGCCGTTGCGAGCGTACGTCCATCAACGCTGAATGCCAACGAACCAATATAATCTTGTTCTAGATGCGTGTATCGGGACTCTTCCGTCGCCAAGTTCCACAGCCGGGTTCCGTCACTAAAACCTGATGTGGCTAGAGCGGTTCCATCCGAGCTGACCGCTACATGCATAATCTCAGAGGCGTGGTTTAAGGGGGCGACGCGCAACTTTGCCGTCGCGACGTCCCACACTCGCGCCAGGCCGTCAACGCTTCCTGTAACCAAAGTGCTCCCGTCCGCGTTGGTCGCTACCGACCGAACTCGACTTTCATGTTTGAGTGGTTGTCCGCGAGGCTTTCCGGCGACCAGATCCCAAAGCCGTGCTGTATTGTCATCGCTCACCGTGGCCAACGTGGTCCCGTCCGCGCTAAACTGTGCCAACTTTACATTGCCATCGTAGGGGAGCCGTTCGCTGCTGCGTGGCTTTGCGCGGGCGACGTTCCACAGCCGTGCCGTATTGTCAAAACCAGAAGTGGCCAGTGTGCTCCCGTCCGTATTGAACGCGACCGATAGAACTGCCCCTTCCTGCCGAAATGGCTCGCCGCGCGACTCGCCGGTCGATACGTCCCACAGCCTCGCTGCGTCCAGACTTGCGGTGGCCAATGTCTTTCCATCCGTGCTCAGGGCCACTGCCATGACCGTACCTTGGTGAACGATCGGCTTGTCGTAGTACGGCTCCCCAGTAGCCACGTCCCATATCCACGCCGATTCAACACTCCCAGTGGCCAGCAAACTACCGTCCGCACTAAACGCCACGGACCGTACGGCACCGGTATCGTGTCGGAAATTCCCGCGCGCCTCTCCCGTCACCGTGTCCCATAACCGCGCGTTTTCATCTTCACAGGCCGTCGCAAGTGTGCTTCCATCTGGGCTAAACGCCAAGGACTGGACTACGCCGTCGTGCCTGAGTGGCTCACCGCGTTTTTCTCGAGTAACAACATTCCACAGCAGCGCCTCACAAGAGCTCGCGGTGGCCAGAGTGCCTCCATCCGCGCTGAACGCCACCGACTCGACCATGAAATCATGTTCGAGTGGGTTGCCAAGTTGCGTCCCGTTCGAGATGTTCCACAGCCTCGCCTTCTTGTCTTCGCTTCCCGTGGCCAACATGCTCCCGTGCGCACTAAACGCTACCGCCAAAACCTTGCTACCGTGTTTGAGCGGCTCGCCCCGAGGCTTACCTGTCGCGACGTCCCACAGCCGTACTGTGCTGTCATAGCTCGCGGTGGCCAGCGTCCTTCCATCGGGACTGAAGACGGTTTCCACAACTATGTCGTTGTGAAGCAAAGAATGAACCGGGAGTGACCGGCCCCACGATCCAATCAGGTTGCGAGCAGACCGGTGCTGAGCCGAGCCGGGTTCTGCCAATTGGGCGGCCTGTCCGTACCAGACCAAAGCCCTGCGAAGGTCATGCTCGTACTGAATCGCAGAGTGGCCGCTATTGAGCAGAATCGCGGTACTGACCTGCCGGACCTCTCGCGTTTTCTGTTCGGCCTCTCTCTTTGCGAGGTTCGCCTGTCGACTGGCCGACCACGCCCAAAGCGTCAGGCCCGAAAGAATGAGAATGAGGGCTAAAACACCGCCACGCATGAGCCATTCAAAGTTCATGCCGCGACGAATCATTTTCCGCTCATCTGCTGTGAGTTCGTCGGGGCGTGTCCTGAACCAGGGCTTGGCGACCCACAGCCGTGGCCCGTGCAACAGCAACGGCTTCTCGAGGCCACGTTGGTCGCGTTCGACGTCGCGGCGCCAGCGCAAGATGCGGCTCGATTCCTGCAACCATTTCGTGAGTTGGTCCCAGGAGCGGAAGAGGGCTTCGTGGGAGACTTCGATTAGTTCACCGGCGCTTCCGGACCGATGTAGCAGACGCTCGCGGACGAATTGTTCTAGGAGCGGCTTGGCGGCGGCAGGAAGGTCGGACCAGCGGGCGGGGCGGCGGACGAATTCATCTTTTTCGTTTACTTGGGCCAGGTGTTTTACGAAGCTCAGGCGCAGGGCGTGTTCGTTTTCTTTCGGCAGGTCCTGGGGCAGGATGCGAGCCACGGCTTGGGAGATGGCTCCGGTCATGCCGCCGAGTTGCTCGTACTCGTGCAGTTCGATGACTTGGTCGTTGGCACATTGCCGGAACAGTTTTTCCAGCGTGAAGGCCAGCAGCGGCAGGGCATCGGCCGTCGGGCTGTCCTTCTTGAGTTGTTCCAGCAGGTCGCTCGCAACTTCGACATGGACACGGGCGGCGGGCTTTGTGATCACGTTATCCAGTCGTTCGCGAGGGAAGGGCTCAAGTCGCCACGGCTTTAAGAGCGGTGCCTTCAACGCTGACACGTGGTGTTCGTACACATCGAGATAGTCTGAGCGCATCGTGCCGATTACCAGGAAGCGCCGATTTGGACGCTGGCAGATCGCCTTGAGAAATCGCAGGAACTTTGCGGCCATCTTACCGGACGACGGTGAGAGTAGTTCCTCAAACTGATCGATCGCAACGAGCACTGCGGCCTCCTTGCAGTCGCAGGCACGCGACAATTTATGAGCGGACTCCCAGAATGCCTCGGCGGCCTGGTCGACGTTCGCGTTGGAAAACTGCTCGCGCAAGCTATCGGTGTCGGGCTTATTGCTCGCGCTGGCGGGATAGCGATCAGCGACATGTTCGGCGAGCGCCTGGAAAAATGCGTTGTCCCCGTGAGCGAGGTCGCCGTAACGGAGCGTTGGCAGGACGAGCCATTCGGTGTCGGACGAGCGGTGTGTCAGTCGTGGAAGAACACCCGCTTTCAAGAGCGATGATTTGCCGCTGCCGGAACCGCCGACAATCATCAGCAAACGCGGCTCGCCCTTGCGACGCATTTCGTTGAGTTTCTCCAGGACTGTCTGAATCTCCGGCTCGCGGCCGAAGTAGACGGCTGCGTAACGCTCATCGAACGCCAGCAAGCCAGGGAACGGACACTCGTCGGGTTGCCCGTTGTCATCTTTCAGGTCGGGATGCGGCCACGAGAGATGGTCCTTCGGACCGAATTGCTTCGCCTCCAACGCAGCGAAGAGCCGCTCGTAAGCCTTGTCGCCCTCCTTCGTGACGAAGACTGATTGGTGCTCACTTGCAATGCTGCCGATGTCGCCATCAGCGATTACGGCCGGGAAGATCTCCTTCCCATTCATGTCAGCGTACACGAATTCCGCAAAGCACCATTGCGACGCCTTCCAGTTTGGCGAACACAGCACAATCAGCACGTGGCAGTCTTTGAGTCGCTCGTAAAGAACTTGCTTCCACTTCTCCCCGGCCCCAATGCCAGACTGCTCATCGCTGTCGAGGAAAAGCTGCTTCGGGTCGTAGCCCCGTTTGAGTAGCAACGCATGGAGCTTCAGTGCCTCCGCTTTGTCCTTGGTACTATGGCTGATGAAGAGCATGACGGAGGCCTCTCAATTCCTGTGTCAGCAATTGCGACACAGTCCCTCAATCGCCGGATCGACGAGACTCGCGCTTGCAAAGTTATGCGCCCTTGCTAGCAATTATATACTACTTCCTCGCTCTGCGCCGACTTTCCCAGGCCAACCCGCCGCAATGATGCAGCGCGTCGATTTGCCGACGATCAGATCGAACTAATCCGCCGGGAATCAGGTTATGTTAACCTATTCAGCGGAAATTCAACTCCTCTGGAGCAAGACAGTTTGCACGTCATGTCCTTGAGTTTTGAGTTCCGGTTTGAAGCGTGTGCAAACCAATCCGGATTTAACTAAACTCATTCTATATTCAGCTTAGGCGAGCGGCAGATTGGAGTATCCCAACCCGAAGAGTGCGCGAGGGACAATTTCGCAGGCCCCTCACTTACGTATCGGGTTATGATTGGTAGTTTTCACATCGCCGCTCGCCTTATATCGAATTAGCAGATAACGGGAATAAAAACATGGACCAACGTGCATTCGTCGATGAGCATTTTCATTTGGCGCGACGCTACTTCTTGCAACTCGGAATCTGCGGATTGTCGGTAGCTCCGTCCTCACTGCTGGCTTTTGCGGAGGATGACAAGGAAGCGAAGCCAACCAAACGCCAGAAGCCAGATAAAGCTGGTGCGCAACGTGAACCCTACTTTACCCCGCCGGAGGATTTTCGAGATGTCTCGCGAGGCAAACCGCTCCCCCATTCCCTTTCGGACGAAAAGAAGCGAGACGTTGGTCTGACGCGCGAGACTTGGAAATTGGAGGTTATCTCGGATCCAGCCAATCCTGCCACGCTCGGAAAGCAGTTGACCCAGCAAGACGGCACCGCATTTGATTTCGAGGCGCTCTTCAAACTTGGAGAAAAGCAGGCTGTACGTTTCCCCAAAGTAATGACCTGTTTAAATCTCGGTTGCCCGCTCGGAATGGGACTGTGGGAAGGGGTGCCGCTACGAGAAGTGGTATGGCTAACTCAACCGCGAGAGAATCTTCGACGTGTATTTTACTATGGGTACCACAATGACGATCCCAAACAGATGTTTCGAAGTTCGCTTCCTATAGGCCGCGTACTGGAAGATCCATTCGATTTACCGCCAGTCATTTTGTGTTACAAACTAAACGGCCAGTGGTTGGACTCCGAACGCGGTGGTCCAGTTCGAATCGTTGTACCGGAGGCTTATGGTTTCAAATCGATCAAATGGCTGTCGCATGTTGTCTTGACCAACTTGGCATACGCCAATGACACCTATGCCGAGCAGAACAATGATGTCGATAGTCTGTTGAAGACATTTGCCTCGACGCTTTCCCTCGCTCGCCAGTTGAAGCCTGGTGAACCGATCCCGGTGTCAGGCTATGCCCAGGTGGGTGCTGCCGGATTGGCCAAGGTACAAATCTCCTTGGAGTCGAACACCGTTTCGAGGGGAGTCGACGACCCGTATTTTGCTCAAGCTCCATGGATCGATGCGGAACTGCTGCCGGCGCCAATGTTATGGAGTGGGCTAGCTGAAAACAAAGTGCCACCGGGAACTTATGGTTTTAACGACGACGGCCTTCCGAAGAGTTGGCCGCTGCGGTTTACGAACGCGCATTGGGCGGCTGTTCTGCCAGGTGTTCCCGAGGGGGAATACACGTTTCGTTGTCGAACTATCGATGAAAAAGGGAATGCCCAACCGCTCCCAAGACCATTTCGCAAATCCGGGCATGCGGCGATCGAGTCGATAGTTGTGACGGTGAAATCGTAGGTCAGTCGCTCCGCCGACTGACGTCCCGCATCGCAGCGCTGTATGTGACGATCGATTTGAATTTACGATTCTTGTCGAGTTCAACTAAGCAGTCGTCGGTAGTATTGAAGGAAATCGCAATAGCGGTTCTGGCAACACGGACCTCCCGTCGCGGAGCTACGGGACTACGTAAGGCACAAATACGATCGCTCCGACAATGACCGAACCCATTGCGGCAATCAAGACTCCTCCAGCCGCGGCATCCTTGGCCCTGCCCGCCAGCGGATGAAACTCCGGCGAGACGCGATCCGTCAGCAACTCCAAGGCGGTATTTAATGCTTCTGCAGTCCACACGACCATGAGGCATAAAACGAGGCAGCACCATTCCATGTTCGTTATCCGAAACGCAACGCCAGCGACTAAAACGGTCAATGTGGCGATCGCGTGGAGCCAGGCGTTATGCTGCGTGAGCAGCATGTCTTGAATTCCCCGAATCGCATGCGCGAAACTCGTTCCCCTATCTCGCCAGGAGAACTTTCGCGATTTGGTCATGGTTTTTCTTTTCTAATTCTAGATTCGCACAAGTCAGATTTGCTACGCTATCGGATGATCTTAACCTAGCGTAACTTTTTGTGGACGGCCTTAGTAACAACATGATATTCAAACCAAGCAGACGTCGATTTATCGGCCAAGTTGGAACGGGCGCCTTGGCTGCTGCGGCTGGCGATGTTTTGTTGGCTCAGTCGCAACCCGAAGCGCCGAATGCGACGGTGCTGACTGAATTCCAAGGCCAATTGGCGGCGGGAAGAGCCCTTCTGCGTTTTCATGATGGCAGTCCCGTCAGGAATTCCGATGATTGGCAACGAAGGCGGACGGAAATCCTGGCCGATTGGAATCGCGTGATGGGTGCATGGCCATCCATCGTCGAAAAACCCGCCATGGAACTACTCGAAGCGACAAATCGCGGAGACATCACCCAACGCCGCATTCGAGTGCAAATCGCGCCGGACCAAACCGGGGAAGGCTTCGTGCTTCTACCGAAGGGATCAGGTCCTTTTCCAGCGGTTTTTGTACCTTATTATGACCCGGAAACGAGTGTGGGGCTAAGCAAAAACCTGCTTCGGGACTTCGCATGGCAACTCGCATTGCGAGGGTTTGTTAGCCTAGCGATCGGCTCACCAGGGGGTGATGCTCGAAAGCCCGTTTTGAGCGATCAAGCCAAATGCCAGCCACTCTCCTATTTGGGATATATTGCAGCCAATGCATGGAACGCGCTGGCCATGATGCCGGAGGTGGATTCCAAACGCATTGGGATTGTTGGTCATTCCTATGGCGGGAAGTGGGCGATGTTCGGGTCTTGTTTGTGGGATAAATACGCGTGCGCTGCGTGGTCCGACCCAGGCATCGTGTTTGATGAAAAGCGAGAGAGCATCAACTACCAAGAGCCATGGTATCTCGGCCTCGATCCGACAGTGACCCGCAAGGCTGGGCTGGTTCGTGAAAACAGCCCGCGCACAGGCGCCTACAAACGCTTAATCGAAAATGGCCACGATCTGCATGAGCTCCACGGTTTGATGGCACCGAGGCCTTTTCTTGTTTCCGGCGGCGAGGAAGATCCACCCACACGATGGACGGTTCTCAACCATGCCATCGCTGTAAACAAGCTTCTCGGTTTCGAGGGTCGAGTTGCCATGACGAACCGCACGACACACACTCCTACCGAGGAATCCAACGAGCAGATCTATCGGTTCTTCGAATACTGGCTAAAAAGTCCGCATCCATGACTCGCCTAGCTTCACGCGACCGACTCCCAGGAGGCCCCGAACAGTCCAAACCTCTTTTTGTTCAATGAGCCAAGGGCCTGACTCGTCCACATTAATCCTTCTTGGAAAGGGCATCCTCGACCATTTCCGTAAAGACCTGAGAAACACTCTTGTCAAATGCATCATGGGTCATGGATTGCCTATCGGCAATTGCCGTTATCCGCCGCTGAAACTCACGCAAGCGATCTTCGTTGGTGTCGTCACGCATCGTGAGTCGCCCGGATTTCTGGTCCTTTGTGGCAACATTTTGCACAGCAAACTCCATGTCTTGCAGGGATAGCTTTCCCTCAGATGCAGACCGCAACATTCGATCGCAGGCCGCTCGAAACTCCTCCTTCTCGGCATCGGTCATGCTCGACGCTTGAGCTGCCTGAATCAATTGCTCCACAACTCCCCATTGCAAAACTGGGCTGTCGGTCAAACGCAACACCAAACGCGACAATTGACGGGTGGTAAGCTCCTCACGCTCCATCGCAACGGACAAGTCGTTGAGCCGCTCGACGATACTTTGCTGATCCGGCTTGCTCAGCGAGGATTGCTCCACCCACGGAATAATCTGTTCCCTCACGGAATAGGCGGCTCGACGTCCTTGGCTGCCGGACATCATGGCTGCCATCGCGATCATGCCTACGCTAAGGCAAATCGCGCCAATTACCACCACGATCAAACAAGCTGGCCCAAGGGAAACATCCTTTTGAGGGCCACCAGAACCGCGAACATCCTTCGAATCATCTGCCATTAGTCTTTAAACTCGATCGAGAGAACTTCAAACTTGAGGTTGCCACGCGGAGCCTGAATCTCCACTTGGTCTCCGACCTTTTTCCCAACCAGCGCCATTCCGAATGGACTGCTCGATAGAATGCGTCCAACCTCGTAATCTTCGTCGCCAGCACCGACGAGGGTGTATTCCTCTTCGTCCCCCCATGGATCTTTGACCTTCACCGTGGCTCCGAATCCAACTCGATCCTTGGGCAACGTCGAAGTATCGATAATATGCGCATTGCTAAGCTTGGTCTTCAATGCGTTGATCTTGGACTGCACCATCCCCTGATTTTCGCGTTGGGCGTGGTACTCCGCATTTTCCTTGAGGTCCCCTTCGGCTCGCGCTTCGGCAATCTTTTCCGAAATTCTGGGCATTTCGTCGTTTTCAAGACGCTCTACCTCAGCTTTGATTCGGTTGTACCCGTCCCGGGTCATCGGTACGTAGTCGCTCATCATGCACTCCTGTGTCCTAATACGCTAAAAAAAATTGCGACTTGTCTTCTTGGCCGAAGAAAAGCCGCACTGTCTTGCAAATGGTGTCGGAGGGTCTCTGAAAACACTCAGCCAATTCATCAACCGGGAGGGTGAGGCTCCTGCCGAATTATTGCGGCTCGGGAGGGTGAGGCTCCTGCCGAACCATTGCTGCACCGGCTCGGCAGGAGCCTCGCCCTCCCCATTGCCTCACCCTCCGTTGCCTCTCCCCCCGTTGATTCGCCGCTCCTGCGATCACACTATCTTTCTCCCGAGCACCAGATTGTCAAGTTCAATCGGCCGTCGCCTCATAGATAGGTAGATGCCTGTAATATACCTCCAGCGATAACAAATTCAGGGTTGTGACGTAGAGTCTACCGCCAAATCGCCCCCAAGCGTCGGGAATTCGCCCGTTTGGATCCCACGACCCCGTATAGTTCCCATCTTTCTTTTGTGTGCGAATCAAGATGGGATACAGGCTGCCATACCACGTTTTCCAACGTTCCCCCCCCATATGAAACATCACTTGGGTTGCATAATACCAATAATAGGTGTCCCGCTGTGGGTTCTGCACTGTCCCCTCCGTCGGCAGTCTTTCCATCAACCAGTCCGTTCCGCGTTGCATATCTGGATTGTCTCGTCGCCAACCAAGATACAATCGCATCAACAATCCAACGCTGGTCATAACGGGGGTCGGTAATCGCCCGTGCCGCGTCGCTGGCAAGTCGGCTGCCTGCCAATTGTAGCGGTACAGGTACTTTTGCGTTTCGCTGGCCTGCGATCCCTCCAGCCATTTTGAAATGCCCCGGTAGGACTCTTTGGATACGTCCAACCCCGAGAGTTCTGCGCTCTTGAGCGCCATCATGCACCAACCCGTTACACTCGTATCGGAACCGATCTTTGGCTGGTACCGCCATCCACCTCCCTGCGGGTCTTGACTCTGAATGAGAAAATCGATCGCGCGCTGAGCATTTTGCTTGATGGTCTCATCTTGGGTCATGCCATACGCCTCACAAAGAGCCAATGTGGCGATCGAATGACTATAGAGCCAAGCGTTTCCATCGGATTTTGGATCCGTTCGAACATACAGGTCACCATTGGGTCGCTGATTCTGAATCATCCAAGCCAAGGCTTTTCCGCAGACGTTTTCGTACTTGAACTGCCGATGCGTATAACCCGCACCTTGAAACGACAACAACGCTAAAGCCGTCGCCGCCGATTCGCTTCGAATATCGACCTGCTCACCAAAGTCCTCCAAGTGCCACGAGCCGTCAGGCCTTTGGTATTTGGCCAGGAACTCAAGTCCGCTTTCAATCGCCAACTCGGTCTGTGGTCCAAGCGGTCCGAGCTCCGCTGCCGAATCCTCCTGCTCCCGATTGCGTTTCAATCGTTGTGAAAAGGCTGGCGAAGGAATAGGTACCGCCGAATTCGCTATCTTGGGGCCGCCTGTCTCCGGTCTTCGCAATCGATCGATCGTGATGTCCGCATCTCGGATCTCAGGCAATGTGACTTCCCGTTTTTTCGGATCAAGCCCCTTGCGAGGCGAATCCAACAAAGGAGCCGCCCAAGCGTCCCGACCTATCTCGATGGCCGGAGCCCCAAGGGAAGGACTTAGATTCATCTTTTCACTCCCCCTCACGTCCAATCTGGTGTTGCTCGATGATCGCTTGCCTACGTCCGCTTTCCCGATCTCGCTCTTGGTCGACATGGCTGGTACCACATCGCCTTTGGAATCTGGCGCTTGGTTGATTTCCATTTCAACCGATGGAACGGGCTGGCTTGCGGCGGGTGCGGCAAGCGATTCACCCACTTCGCGAACCGAACGCCTTCCGCCAGCTGCGTCATTCATGGCCAAACGAGGATCCGCCAAAAAAGAGTTGTCCGATAGCAAGGAGGTCGTGCCTTTGCTCGCGCTGGATACCGGACCTAAATTGGCAGACGGCCCGCCTAGGCTTGGCTCAATCTTGGTCAACCCATTCAAATTCGTCATGTCAACACTCTGCCGAGCCGACGCACGGGCGTCATTGGAACGAGATCGCATGTCGGTGTTCCGCTCAGACAGGTTTTCCGAATTGGACTTTGCAGAACGCGTTCCTAACTGCGGCACTGGAACGTCGGCCACCATCGGCTTGTCCAACTCGGATGTCTGGCGAGAACCACGCTTCAATAGGCTAGGACGCTCAGGCAAATCGCTGGCCGCACGATTGAATGCTTTTTCCAATTCGCGGTTTGTACTCTTTTCATCGCGAGCCTTAGCGCTCTTTTGAACCCCTTCTCGTGTCCCTTGATTCGCACGGCTTTCAATATCCAATTTGGCATTCGGCATTTCCGCTAGCGGGTTGCTATTCCGCGACGGAGTTTCAACGCGAGTCATGTCCGTAGTCGCCGCTTGCAATTCCTGTGAGGGGGTCGGCTGAGCAGATTTCAAACTGGGTACTTCAATCTCATTTTGCTGTTGGTCCAAGCTTTTACTTGGATCGGGCCTATCCAGTTTTTCGGCTGTGGATGAAATGGTGGGTTGGCTGGGGGAGGCTTCTTTTCTCGGTTTGTTAAACGGCTTCTCCGTAAGCGAGGGCTTGATCTCGTCTTTGGCCACCTCGATATTCAACTTGGCCGATTCGTCAGGACGTTGTGACGGATCCAAAGTAGACTGGGCGCCATTTTGTTCAGTTTTGACCGGCTTCAAATAGTCGGGCCTCGATTCGGTGTTGGTACTCGCTGGTTGAAAGTACTGCGGTGTCAATGACTTGCTCGATGCCTTAACCACCGTAGCTTTCTGTATTTCCGTTGGCGAATTGCTACTGAACAAAACCACATTGACGGCAAAGAACACTAGGAACAGATGCACCCCAACGCTGATCAAGAACCCGAGCTGAATCGATTTTTCGACGAACTCGTTAGCGAGTACTCGCGTAATCATCGAAGTCGCAATCAATACGGTCGGAACCCCCAGAAGGTACAGCCATGCATTGTAGAAGGGATCCGGATCGTCAAACCGCAAGAGCCTCAATACCATCAACAAGACCATCAGCCCTAGCAACAACAACGCTGCGTCCAGAGCCCAAAGCCCTGTGCCGGATTTTTTCCTCTTCGCGACTCCGCTCAAGATCCCGTCTCCGATTCGGTCGAGATTTTGTAGGATGGCACTTTCAACTTGGTGCACAAATCCATCACCGAAACGACTGCTTGGAAGGCGACGTTGCGGTCGCCGCGAATAATGACCATTTGGTTGATGGGATTGTCGGCAACTGCACGCCGCAATGTGGACTCGACCTTGTCCAGCGCCATCCGTTCGCCGAGAATCATGTACTGTCCGGTTGCGTCTACGTTCACGACCAACTCAGTCGGCTCTGCCGTCATGGGGACGGCGCTTGCGGCGGATGGCAATTGAACCGGCAGCTCCCGATCGTCTTGCGCAAATCGAGTCGCGACTAAGAAAAAGATGAGCAACAAAAACACCACATCGATGAGCGGCGTCATATTGAGGGAATCAAGAGCCTTGCCCTTGTTGATCTTGATGGTCATGTCGATAAACTCGTTCGCGGTTTTTGTTGCGCTGCTGAATTCGTGAGAATTCATCTTCGCCCTGATTGTATCCGGCACCCAAGTGTCGAGACTAGCGATTCGACCGACGATTTCTCAAGGTTCTCGACTACGGTTGAGGAATAGAACCACGAAATACACGAACGACACGAAAAAAGAATTGATTTGATGAAGTGACCTAGGCAATTAGGGCGACCGATTCATGCCTGCATAGCGGATGGACAACCAGCTTGACAAATAGCCAAATGTTCGGTCGCGAAGGTTGATTTGGCTACTTATAGAGTTTATATTTGGCCAAATGTGGTACCCTGGAACAACATTCGGCTAAATATAATGACTGCATCCATCATCATTGGTCGCGAAACGGAACAACGGCGACTTCTTGAGGCGATCCGATCAACTGATGAGTGTTTGAGCAAGTTGCCAATCGCAACGGGCATTTTTTTCGTGTGTTTCGTGTGTTTCGTGGTTGGTGGTGGACTCAGCTGAAACCATGCAGCGGCTCAGTTCTGAATCCAATCTCCAAGGATCGTCAATCGCTCCGCGCTGATCGTATCGGGCTCCCATGGGTCCATACCACTAATTGGAGCGGACCATTTCTCAAGTATCTCAAGAGCTGCAATTTTTTGTGATAGATTTCCTTCGGAAAGGACATCCATAAGCGGCCTTGCAGACAGACCTTTGTTTTTGGCCAGCCTGTCCGCAATGAGCTTGCGATTGGCCGGCCTCCGATCGCGAAGCATGGCTATCAACTCAACAACGACCGTCGAATCGATCGGCTTGTCGTCGCGGAGCAAACGTTGCGTTTTGGGGTTCGCAGAATCAAAATTCTCCGCCAACCAGGCCTGCAATTTCTTGAGACCGCCAAAGCCTTCATTGCTGGCCGCAACTTCTTGATCGATCCCCAGAATTCGGAAAGCAGGGATCGCCCCGACTTGCCATTCCTTTGCCAGTGCAACCTCCTCGTCGATATCGACTTTCACCACCACCCACCTTTGAAAGATGGGTTCAGCGATCGGTTGTTGAAGCTCCTTTTCCAGTTGCTTGCATGGCCCGCACCATTCGGCACCCAGAACGACCAAAATGGGCCGATCCAGCTTCTCCGCTTTTTCAATAGCTTCATCGTAGTCATGAAGCAAGGGGACGACGACCGCGGCTTTGCCATCTTGCTGAGCCGCGTTTATAATTCCAAGTTCACCGATCGTTTTGTTGTCTTGCGCAAGTAGACCATGCTGACTTGACACCAAAACAACAGCCAGCCAAGCAAACCCTTGGTAGGCAATCATCTTGCCATTCGGAATCGAGAAAAGCTGCATTTTCTTATTGCCCATCGCACGTATTTAAAAGCAAGACACGGCCCTAATTATACAACAATCCGCCACGGAATGCCTCCGATTAGTTGGCTAAGTAGCATCACACTAGCCGCAGCGCACTGCATGTTTGTTGATACGATACTTCCAGGTCCAAAGATAGTGCGTGGTCATTGTCCAACCAAATCGGCAGGACCGGTAACCGCTCGCCGACAACCATTGGATAAGCCCATGATTCAAACCGCGAACGTGTGGCCAGATTATGACTGCGACACGTGACGGCGTACGTCGCTGGCGGGGCAGGAGCAAACGCGGGATCGGTTCGACAAAAGACATCTAGCACTTCGCAGTATAGATTGAAGTACTTCACGGTTACCAAATCGACGATCGAAACGCAGATCTTTTTCTGCAGCAAGGCGGCACATTTTGAAACAAACGCCTGCCGAGTTTCCGGGCGATCCTTGTTAGCCGGGCTGACCAGTTCGATAGCGGCGACCAATTCTCGACCGCGCTGTTGATCAAAAATCAGCACTTCGTATTCGTAGATCTCCGTTGGATCAAGCTCCAGCGATAGCGTCGGTTCCGGAGGAGCCCAAGTCGCAGTTGCCACCCCAACACCCGAGGAATTCGATTCTAATCCCGTCGCTCCTTCAACATCGAATGTGCAGACGTCGACTTCGAAATTTTTGCCAAGATGAACGCGAGGCTCTGCGGTGTATTGTTCAGGTAGCGATTTGCACAGATCCATGACCATCAGCGCAGGCCACATTCCATGAAAACCTTCCCAGGAACCTTTGTTGAAAATCGGTGGTCGAAAATGATCCAGCAGCGGCATAATGAGTCTCCTATCTTTCATTGTAGCCAATCCCGACGTTGCAGCGAGCGAGATTTACGCTGCGATCGATCGCGAGATGACGATTGTTTCCTCCTTGTTTCGTACAATCGCCTTTACTAGGCAGCCTACCGTCCCGTATCATATCGATTTCCATGTTGGTCGTCATTCGATGATGCGAGAAAACCACGAGAGGTAACCATGAATCACGAGCGACTGGGCGACATGGGGCCGCCGTTTGAGCCAGAGAGGCCTGAGGATTTCATCGCCCAAAGCGAAATGGCGTTCCAACGGTGGTGGGAAGAACTAGAGCCGGCCGGTATGTGGGAACACCTTGAGCTCGACCAGACAACAGCTCGAATGATTTGGCTGACTGCTTACGAGCATCAGTCAATCGCGATTGACCTCGTGTTTGAGAACGCGTGGGTGCACGGCGGAGGCGCAGCCACCGTAGCGGAGCTGTATTTGGGGTACGTGGTCGACCGCTTCCACGGCGGTTCTGTCGCGTTTCCCACGCAAGAATTTATAGATTGGCTGGCTCACCACGAAGACGATTACTACACCCATTTGGACGAAAGCGAACAGGTCCAAATTCGCATAAAATCTCGGAGCGATGATCCACTACCCATGGAACCGGGAGAATGGGCATCCCGAGTGCGGCCATCGTCACCAGAGACGGTACGAGCCAGTGGCCTTCCTCAATTTTTAGAGTGGTGGGACGGTCTCAATCCTCCCAGTTCGTATGAGGGACGAAGTTTGGATGCGGACGAAACCCGAGTCGTTTGGCTTGCTGCTTATGTGCAAATGTGGGAAGAATTGGAATCCATTCACGAGAGTGCGCATGCACACTCGGACGTTACTTCCGCAACTGCCAATCTCGAGTTGGCATACATCGTTGACAAGCAACACCATGGAAAACTAACATTCAGCTTGAATGACCTTATGGATTGGTCGCAGGAGCATGAGCAAAACATACGCCGCAGCCGCGATGGGGACACGATTGCTATTTGGATGGAACATACTGACTGAATTGGTTAGTCGCAACGCGACGTCAGCACGTGACAACCAATGTTGGAAAAAGCCCCGATTATCGGGGCTTGGGGCAAAAGGGTTTGGGGGTACCTTGTACACGATGCGGATCTCGTCTGTGCAGATTTCGATTCGTTTGATAAGCA
>JANMLD010000363.1:0-30409 GCA_031372345.1 Pirellula sp. | reverse complement strand
TTGGAAAACTCCAAGGTGCAGAAATATCCGGATGTTATTTCGTTTAACCGCGTGGGCATCGCCCCGCGTTTTGCGATTTAACCGCGTGGGCATCGCCCCGCGTTTTACAGTGCTCGCGGCCCGATGGGCACGCGGTTAAACGAAGAAACTTATCTGTAGGTGCTTACCAGCCTATTTCTTTTTCAACTGAATATCATAGGTTCCACCTGGCGATTTCACCGTGTACTTTAGCTCAGAAGAGTTTTGATTTTCATACTTAGGGGGTAATACGTTCTTGAAGACTTGAACCGGCGTGTTTGGGTTGATGCTGTAGCCTTGCATCCCCTGCGATCCATCTGGCTGTGGAGCATTCGCATCTGGAACTTCCTGGACCTTTCCATCCTTGGAAGCATACTTTGCCACCTTGATATCGAAATCGCCTTCCATGACTCCGTCGTTTGCGACAAACGACGTGAGGGCGTACTTTCCAGCTGCGTCGGTCGTTCCTGCGGCTGCCGATAGTCCGCTCTTGGTGTCGCGTGGCACGAACGTGACATTTGCAGCTTCAACTGGTTCTCCATCGAGGGTGACAACTCCAGTCACTTTATACGTTTTCGGATTGGATGGACCGCCACAACCCAAGAAAAGTGTTACTACGCAAAGTGGAGCACAAAAAGTTCGAACGAGATGCATAAGGCTAAATCCTACTGTTGGAAAAAGTATTAAAAAACGCAGACTCGCGTTTTAGGGCGAGTCTGCAAAAAAAGCTATCTACTATTCACACGGTCTGGCTACTCGTTGGAACTGGTCGCTTCTCCACCGCTTTTCGAGCCAAGTGAACCCCAAACGCCATAGTTGGAACCGCCACTCTTTGGCTGGAATACGCCGAGGTTGCCGGTATCGATCGAATTTGAAACGAAGCCAACGGATCCGTCACAGCGAACTGTAACAACACCACCTGTGTGGAAACTCGTCGGAGGAAGAATCAAATCATTTCGGTCACCCCAGTCACCGCCGTCCTGTGAACAGGAAGGACCATTCGGTGGCAAAACGGTCGTAAACGCACTGTACATTGGCTGAGCATCCGTCCAAGCTTTTCCGCCAACGGTTTGAACTGGCGTTCCTTGAATGAAATACTGACCGTCCGTTTTAGTCTTGCAAAGACCTGGGCTGTTTACAACTCCTGCAACGCC
Source organism: Pirellula sp. (assembly GCA_031372345.1). Taxonomy (GTDB): domain Bacteria; phylum Planctomycetota; class Planctomycetia; order Pirellulales; family Pirellulaceae; genus JBKCUI01. The sequence continues at coordinate 29,237 of JANMLD010000363.1, read as the reverse complement.
GACGGCAGTCCCCTGGATGTGCCTAATTTCCTTCAAACCAACGGCTGGAGGAGTTTGTGGCCATCGCGATAGGTCATGAATCACTCGCTCGCTCATCGCTAGCGTGTTGCTCAATCCATCGTTGATCGACGCGAATTTAGTGTAGGAAGGTCGGTTACTATTTTGATTGAAGGGCTGATTCCAATCCCAGTTATTTGCACCAAAAATCCCGCGAGGATTTACGTCGTCGGTCAATCCCTGGACTTGGTCACCCATGCAGAACGAATAGTTGCATTTCCATCTAGGATCCGTGGCCGATGCGCCGTCGGACGGGCAGCGTGCTGACGGTGGCACGGCTTGCCACAACACGTTGTTATCCCAGCCAGTCGGGCCGCCAGGAGGATTTGCACCTTGAATGCCGTTGTAAAGTGCAGTCGCTTCGATATAAGGCAACATGGGAATGTACGCGCTCAAACGCCCAACATTCGACTTGTTTGAATCGGTGCCCTGCGTACCACCCTTTCGAGCTGGCAACGCTTTGAAAGCCGACTCGTAGTTGTGCAGAGCCAGACCCCATTGCTTCATGTTGTTCGAGCACTGCATGCGCCGTGCGGCTTCGCGAGCCGCTTGAACTGCCGGGAGGAGTAAACCTACTAGAATTCCGATGATCGCAATGACCACCAGCAATTCCACGAGCGTAAACCCTCGTTTCGAAATCTTACGAACCATAAGTACAACTCCAATCTAAAAGGAAAAACAGATTGATCCAAAAAAACCATTCCATCTCTAAGGGTACACATAGTCGCTCTAAAAGCAAAGTGAGGTAATCGAATTTCCTCGCAATTAGCTTAATAAGAGCATTTCAACATTGATTTTTACAAGTTGACTACTCGAAGCGGATCGAGCTAAAGGCCGATTCGCCCCCTTCGATGAACACCAAACTTGAGTCGACCGAAACGTTCTTGACAGTCTCCGTTTGGCCGGACGGCCAGGAGATGACAATTTCCTCGATTTCTGTCACCTGACCAACCCCGAAACTCAACGTTCTTTCGTTGCTAGCCATGTATCCGTTGCCCGCCGTCAATTGTTGCTTCCATTTGGATTCCCCAGAAGTCACCTCGACCATGGTTCCAATCGCCGTTCGTTCCGACTTCGTTGCAATAAGCTGGATTTTCACAAAGTGATTGGATGTATGCGTGGCGTTTCGCACGGCGGCAGCTTTGCCTTCCAAGCAGGTGCTAATAAAATCCATTTTGCCGTCGCGGTCAAAATCGATCAAAGCCAGCGACCTACCAACCTGGGGAGTCTTGAAATAGTCTCCAAGGCCGGAACCTGGCAGCAAACGAAAACCCAAATTCCTTTCGTTTTTCAGAAGGGTCGGCGGCATTCGAAAGGGTCTATCGGTCTGCGACAAATCATCGACGTCACCGTTGATGGCTAACAAATCGGGATAGCCATCCAATTGAACATCGAGGAACTGCGTTCCAAAGCCGAGCAGCTCATAAGTTGGCTTCATGACCCCCATTTTCGCTGTTTCGTCAACAAAAACCCCATTATCTTGCTGTAGGTAAAGCGTGAAGTGTTCATGAAACACATTCGTAACAAACAAATCTAAAAGACCGTCTCCTTGCGCATCGCCAACCGCAATTCCCATGCTTCCTTCGGCTTTTCCAGAAGCATCCAAGGCAACTCCGCGAACCAACGCCGTGTCCTGCATTTGGAATCCAAAACTTTTGCTTTGGTCTTTGGTTAATTCCAGAAGGACGTTAGGGTTGGCATCATTGGCTATGTAAATGGAAAGGTCGGAATGGTCCGGAAGTCGAAAAACCGAAATGCCTAAACCATTTCCCGCCGGAATACCGGAAAGCGTCGATTCCGAACTATCCAACATCGGCCCGAATCCGCTGCTGATAAGCAGTCGATCGGGAGACTGCTCAAAACTACTCGGTCCGCAGGCAGTCGGACGCCCTTCGTTAGCGCAAATCAACTCATATACATTCTTCCCTTTCACGTAATTGACGTCGAAAATGTCTGCTAGCCCGTCGCCGTTCACATCCGCGATGGCCGCACTCGCCGTCCATTCCGATTGGGGTGGAATCCAATGGCTACAATCTACAAAAGTCCCATCTCCTTGATTGATCCAAAGTGAGTTTGGGCCAATATTGCAGACGTAAATATCGTCGAAACCGTCCGAGTTCAAGTCGCCGATGGAGACTCCTTGACCGAACCGGAATTCAAAGATCCCAGCTTCCGCCGTCTGATCTGTGAACGATCCTTCCGAAGCGGCCTTTGCTTCGCCAAAACGGTTTCGGAAAAGCCGATCGGTTTTTGTCCGATCTTGAACGTCAGACTCATTCATGGGAGGGGGCCAAACAGAGCCCTGAGCAAGGTAGAAGTCCGGCCAACCGTCGTGATCGTAGTCGAGCACTCCAACGCCTCCCCCAGTGAACTCCTGCATTTTGCGGCCTTGGACCGGTCCCAGGCGGCCCGGAAAATACTCGAAATCAACTCCGAGTTGCTTGGTCATCTCAACGAATCGCACCGTTGGGTCTTCACCTGAGGGGTTTGCGTCGGTCGATTTGTGCAACCTTTCTAGTTTCGGCATCGGGTAGTTTCCGAGCTTAATCCCCAAAAAACCTAAGTCGGCGGCGGATTCTTTGGGTTTGTTGCTAGCGGCGAGCTTCCCATTGGCAAGCTCGCGAAACGGCGTCACCCACTCGTCTGCCGTTTTCGAATTCAGGAACAAATCACACCAAGCGACAACCTCGGTCCAGCGATCGAGTCGGCCTGCTAACTTAATAATCTCGTGTCCACGGACCACGTCCTCTCTAGACTCATTCACCCAACTCGCCAAACCGTTCAGCTCCTGAATGGCGAGAGCGCGAGAAGCCAGTTGGTTGCTTCGCTCGGTTTCTCCCTCTGCTGAGATGGCCTGCGACAATTCTGTCGTCGCAGCGATGTGACCCGGATCGCGAAGCAATGTTTGGAGCAAGCAATGGATAGACGCAACCCGGTTCCCTGACTTTTTGGCCCATTGAGACCGAACAAACCAAATCTCTGGCTGCGCATCAGCATCGGATGGTAAGTTGGCCGACCAGGCGTCAAGGCCCTCTGGCGAAACGACCAGCAGGCATTTGCCAAGCAAAGCATGCGTAAATGCAGAACGAGGGCGTTTTTCGAGACTGCTTCGAAGCAAAACTACCGCTTCGCTTATGTCGCCTCGCTGGTATTTGAAGTACGCATTTCCTAGTTGTAACAAAGCGTCATCGGGAGCAATCTTAAGCAATCGCTCCAACTCCTTTTCCTTGTCGATGACCAGTTCGGGATTCGCGATGAAGATCAGTGTGTCCATGGAAAAAACGCCGCGGGACAACAGTTCTCGGTACACATTTGCTGCGTCCCAGCGTTTCCCCATCTGAGCCAAAAGCAATCCTCGTTGCTCCCCAATTCTGATGTTGCGAGGCGCGATCTCCATCCCTTGAATGAGAGCGGCTTCCGCAAGTTCCCATTTTCCTCTGGAACGAAGCCCCAATGCAATACTCAATATGTCATTTGCAACGGCCGTCCCATCTAACTTGGCTGCCCTTAAATAATACGTCCGTGAACCCTCTGTGTCGCCCAACTCAAGCGAGCTTGTTCCAGCCAACATCAAGAGGTCAAGCGAGCTAGGACTTTGGTCCAAACCAGCCTCGGCTAGGCCCAGTGCGGTTGAGAAATCCTTACTCAAAAACGATTGTCTCGATGCCGCTTGCAAATACTCGGCACTCGGACCCGGACCATTCGACAAGAGAGGCCAAACCGCATAGGTTGCCATTCCGAAAAGAATCGATGCGGCTAGAATCGCAATCCACGTTGTGTTTTTACGAATATTCAAAATCATTACCCAATAGGATTTCGAGATGGAGAGCCGGGGAGTTGAGGAGCAATGCGGTCCGGAGTACAAACAGCTCCCGCACAATTGGAATATGATAGGGTATCACTATTTTGTTTAGGCAAGCCGCGCGGTGAAAACTACCAATCCTAACCCGAGACGTAAGTGAGGGAACTGCGGAATTGTCCCTCGCTTACGCATCGGGTTGGGATATTCCAACCTGTCTCTCGACTTAAAGCACTACGAATTCTATGTTCAAGGGGGAGATCACGACTATACCTCAATGGAAAAAATGGGTTTCGCTGTTTGCGTTGATCGGAATCGCAGCGATCATTTGGTCTCGCGTTCAGTGGAGCCAACCACCTGCAACCCAGGCCACAGCCGATGAGTCCATGGCAAGCAAGGACTTTGAGAATGCTTTATTGCAATTCAAAGAACTGCTCAAAGCCCAACCGGAGTCCGCCAGCCTTCTCTTATCGGCTGGCGAATGTGCGCAGCGACTCGACAGGTACGAGGAAGCTATTTCATTTTACGAACGGATTCCCAAACGCGACTCCATAAGTGCCTCGATTGGTTTGTGGTCCTCTGGCGAAATGCGAATGGACCAAGGCCGTTTGAGCCAAGCTATCCTGATTCTGGAGGAAAGCGTACGCCTTGATAGCAACAACGTGCTTGCACGTACAAGGCTGGCTGAGGTCCTCGATATGTCAGGGCAACGATGGGCTTCCCGTTCCCATTATTTAGAATTGCTCCGTTCCGATAAATGGACCTTTGAAACACTTCGCAATGTAGGCAACTTTGCTCAGACCATCAGCGCCAAAGAATTGCTTGATCGCTGCCTGTCACTGGCGCCCGACGATCCGTCGACCATGCTAGGGATAGCCCGTAGCTTGAGAGAGTCGGGCAACTACGGTGAGGCGGAAACGCTTTTGAGACGCGCGATCGTGTTGGCTCCTACACTTGTGGAAGCCCATGTACAGCTCGGAAAGATCTGGCTCGTTTCCAACCCAAATCAATTGCCGAGTTGGGCGAGGCAGATTCCTTCAAACAACTTTGATCATCCGGATATTTGGTGGTTAAGAGGTGAGGTGGCAAGGCTGGACGGCCAATGGAAGCAGGCAACTCGTTGTTATGCAGAAGCGGTTAAGCTTTGTCCGGACCACGCGCCAGCTTGCATCGGTCTTGCGAAATGCTCAACGCAGGAAGGAGATCCACCAAGGTCAGCTGCGTTCGGGCTACGAGCCAAGAGTATCGAAGAACTCAATGCGAAACTGATGCAAGTCAACGCGGCCCGAACGCACATTCCGTATGTGGTTCATGTCGCAGAAAAAGCCATCGATTTGGGCCGTATGCTGGAAGCTTCCGCATGGACTCGATACGGTCTCGGGATCGACTCCACGTCGCCGCCGCTCTTGGACTTAAAGCAAAAACTCATGCAGTCGTATACGCAAACCAAGGGATTTCAATTTACGGCAAGTCTAAATGTCGAACGCGAACTCTCCTTTCCACTTCCCTCAATTCTTGCGACGGGCTCCAAAAAAACGGCGGATTCCTTATCAAACTCCTTTGAGGCTACGCACCAACCTACAACCAAAAGCCATTTTCATTTTGAATCGCTACCCGAACTGAGGTTCACCTATTTTGGCTCCCGGAACGAGCCCATTCAAGGACGACGAATGCAGGAGATGACCGGCGGCGGCATTGGAGTTTTGGATTATGATCGCGACGGCTGGCCGGACGTCTTTCTTTCGCAAGGCGTCACCTGGCCGCCCGATGGATCGGACCATTTGCACTCGGATCGATTGTTGCGGCACAAGGGCATTGCCATGGTTCCCGGTGACTGGTTCGAAGATGTTTCCTCCCTATCCGGCATTCATGAAAACGCATTTGGACAAGGGGTAGCGGTCGGCGACCTGAACAACGATGGATTCGACGACATTTATGTTGCCAACATTGGCATGAATCAACTCTGGATCAACCAGGGGGACGGTACCTGGCGCGATGGCAACGCTTTCTTGGACCAGACCATCAACGATTGGACCGTCAGCGCTGCCATTGTCGATTTAGACAATGATGGAATCGCCGAGATAGTGGATGCAAACTACATTCAAGGAACGGACGTTTTTTCCAAGCTGTGCGATACCGGCGGACTGCCTCGTATCTGCTCCCCTTTGAATTTTCAGCCTGCAAAGAACCGTATCCTAAAGCAAGACGAACATGGATCTTATCGCGATGTTTCGAGGCTGGTGTTCGACCACGATGTGGTCGATGGCAATGCACTTGGATTAGTGGTGTTTCGAGTGCACAACTCGCCGACCCCCGTTTTGTTCCTAGGCAATGATCAAGTTGCGAATAATTTATTGATTGCCAAACCGACAAATCTAAATCCCATGAATCTTGTCTATCATGACGAGGCCATAGCCAGCGGTGTTGCTTTTGACGGATCGGGCAAAGCGCAAGCCTGCATGGGGATTGCCGCTGGCGATGTTAACTCCGATGGTAAAGTCGATCTCTTGGTTACGAATTTTTACAAAGAATACAACACGTTGTATTTGCAATCGGACGACGGGCTTTTTGAAGACAGAACGGCTGCAGCGGGACTGGTGGCTCCAAGTCTGGACATGCTGGGGTTCGGTGCCCAGTTCGCAGATAGCGATTGCAACGGCACCCTAGATCTCATGGTCCTAAATGGCCACATTGACGAATTGGGACACAGGGGGCAGCCCTATCGCATGGTGCCGCAATTCTTTTCGGGAAACGGAAAGGGTCGATTCGAATTGCTTGCTCCGAACGAGGTCGGCGAATTTTTTAAAACACCTGCGCTTGGACGTGCTCTTTGCACCATTGACGCGAATCGGGATGGCTACTTAGATTTCATTGCAGCGGAGCTGGAAACGCCCGCTTCCTTAGTTATGAATCGCACGCAGGGTTATAACTTCGTATCCTTTCGATGTGTTGGCACTGTCTCGCAGCGAGACGCGATTGGAACGACAGTGTCGGTCACCACGAAGAATCGAAAACTTTCTCAGCAGCTCATGGCCGGAAATGGCTATATGGTAAGCAATGAACGCATCCTCCACTTCGGATTAAACGAAGACGACCGAATCGAAAACGTCGAGATTGCGTGGCCGAACGGAACTCAACAGCGTTTTTACGATCTTCCCGTAAACAAGCATTGGGTACTGATCGAAGGAGCCGAAATGCGTTGCCTTGACTCAATCGCCAACTAGCCGTGGGCAATCATAACCCGATGCGTAAGTCCGGGACCTGCAAAATTGTTTCTCGCTTAGTCTCTTACGCTTCGGGCTGGGACAATCTGCTGCTCGCCTAAACACATATATGGCGAGTGGTAGGGTGAAAATACCTGCCAAAAGGTGGCAGGCACGTTCCATGTGCCGTAGCTTGCGGCGGACGGCACATGGAATGTGCCTGCTACTTTGGTACTATCGAACCTGCCGTTCGCGAAATGCCTACTTCTTGCCGAAGGCCTTTTCAAAGAGCTGCTGCTGCATGGCTGCATTGGCAAGTTCCGCTTCGCTTTGTTGAATCTGACCTTTGATCGAATTGACGGCTTGCTGCTTCGCGTTCACCTCGGATTGCAAGGCGGATCGCTTGGCCTGCTCGGCTACGATGGCAGCTTGAAGGGCTGCCATTTGTTGCTCTAGTCTTGCCACTTCGCCGCTTGTTGCTTCGAGTTGCGTTTTCGTCGAAGCTATCGTGGCTTCAGCTGGTACGATTTGTGCCGTTGTGGTCGCAATCGCCTGCTCGATGGCTACTTTCTTTGAGGTGAGTTCAGCAGGCATAGCCGCAAATCTCGCCATGTCCGCTTGCAGACCATCCACTTGGAGTTGGACCGCGGCGACCGAACTGTTCGCCGCACCTTGCTTCAGTTGTGCAGCAGCAAACGCTTCGTTAGCCGCTTTCAAAGCAACAGTGGCGGGTTCAACTCTTTGTTCCGCACTTGTTTTGGTGGCCGTGACTTCTTGCGCTTTGGTCGACGCCAAGACATATTCCGCGTTCTTGGCATCGAAGGCTGCTTTCAACTCAGCATTTTGTTTTTCGCGAGCGGCGAAGTCGGAATTGATGGCTTGCAACTCGGTTTGGTATTTCGCTACGGCTACCGCTTGGGCCTGCGACTGAACGGTTTGAGCGGCTATTTGTGCATCGATGGCTGCACCATCTGCACCCGGAGCGGACCGCTGTGTCTGCAAGACTGCGATGGCGTCGTCCGCGAGCTTTTTGGCTCCAGCTGCTGAATTGAGTTGACTGTCCCTCTCGTTTTTTGATGCCTGTACAGTCGCGAACTCGGACGCCTTCGCCGCCAATTGCGTCACGATCGTATCGGATTGGGATTTGAATTGGACCGATTGGGCCGTGACCGCTTGCAATTCCGCTGTCGAAGAAGCGATTTGCGATTGCAGATCCGTCAACAATTTCTGAGCGGCGACTTGTTGCGTTTGTTGCAGCACAAATTCGGCTTGAACGAGTTGGGCTGCAGCCTGGGCCTGGCTGAGTTGCTGCTGAGCCGCTGCCAGCAACTGTTCCAGCGGTGTCGGGTTTGCGGCAAGCGACTTTTCGTCCTTTGGATTGGCTCGTTGCCACATGCGGACGTTGCCAGCCCAGTCACCTGCCACGACTTGCTTGCTATCGACCGTGATTGCAATTTCGTGACCCGCTTCCGCTAACGCGGGCATTTCGCCAGCTGCATTTCCGGCTCCATCCCAAACTTTGACTTTGTTGTCGCGACCGGTTGAAGCAATCGTTCCATCGTTGCAAATGGCTACTGCGGCCACGCCGCCGCCATGCGCATCCCAGGACTTGATCAATTTCCCTTCGTTCATGTCCCACGTCTTCAGCGTGCCATCGAACGAACCACTTACCAGCGCTTGCGAATCCGGGCGCCATGCAATCGATCGGATCTCCCCTTTGTGGCCCGGCAATTCTTGAAAAAGTCGTCCAGTCTGTGTTTCCCAAACCACTAACCCACTGGCCCGATCGGCCGTGGCCAAAAGCAATCCGTCAGGACTAAAGCGAACACAATAAATCCAGTCGGTGTGTTTCTTCTGTTCGTATTTTAAGTTGCCTGTTAAGGTCTCGAAGACGCGAACCATTTTTTGAGGACCCGCCATCGCAATCAATTGATTGTCGTCGCTGATATCGGCGGCAAAGACGATATCGAGCTCGTCACCCACGCGCGCAATGCGGTTTCCGGTGGCGATCTCGTGAAGGGCAGCACAACCCGATGCGCTGTGTCGTCCGCCAGCGATAAGAATTAAGCGTCCATCGCGGGAAAAGGTAATGGACTGAGGCTCCCCCTCGGGAAACGGAATGATGCCTTGCAATTGGCCGGTTTCACTATGATAGAGGGCCACTTGCATTTGCCCGCCAACCGCCACCAACGGCGACCAGGGACTAGCGGCGAGAGCTGAAATCGTAGCCGCTCGCGGTGTGAAAAAGGGAGTTTGTTTGATCATGGAGACCGGCATCGGGGGGGCACCCTCTGGTCGTGCCGAGGAGACCATTCCAAGAGCTGCAGCATTGGCCTTCGGTTTTTGGATCGCCGAGCCGCTGTTTTCCGGCATGCCTTGCTCGATCCAAACCTTCAGCAAATCCACTTTCGCTTGTGGAATCATGTCCTGCTTGGGAGGCATGAAGGGTTGCTCTTTATGCGCGGTGAGGGCGTACAAACGGGACGAATCGAGGTCTCCTGCCGCCACGACTTCACCGCCGCTACCGCCGGTCAACACCGCCTGGTAGCTATCCAACGCCAAACCGCTTTTCTTGTCGTTCGCGTTGTGACACGACGTGCAGTGCTCACGAAAAATCGGCTTGATATGGTCTTCGAAAGTGATTTTCACCGGATCTTCCGCTGCAATCGCGAAGTGGAATACCGAGGAAAAAACGGCGAAGACGCTGAAAGCAGAAGTCCATCCACGAACAATTAGGTGGGCACGAGTGGGCTGGGAGTTGCGTTGATTCATCGAACTTGTTTCAGGTAGCAAAGACTGCATGGATGGCTAGTGATTGAAAATGAATTCTCGGCTGTTCAAAATGGCCCAGAAGACGTCGTGCAAACCCTGTTCCTCGTTGGGAGAGTCCGCTATCAGCTTGATTAAATTGGCTCGTTCCGTTTCCGTCGGTTTTCGGCTCAAGCAGCGAGCATAAAGTTGATCGATGATCGCCTCCTTGGCTAGGCCCGCCTCTTTCCACTTTTTGAGCACGGCACCTTGGCTGATTTTGCCGCTGGTCGCGTTGCCGTTGATCAAATGCAACGCTTGAGACAACGACGGATCGGTCGTGGCTTCATCGGCACAAACCGTGGTTCTGGGGCTCCGGCCGAAGGACGTTAGGAAGTAATTGCTGGTCGCCCCGTCGGCGATTTGAACGGCCCGAGCGCCGATGGGAAGGCCACGGAACTTGTCCTTGGTCTCGGTCACTTGAGAGATGCAGTCAAGCATGCTCTCCGAAGGGATTCTGCGAACGATCGCATGCGAATAGTTGCGCTCGTCCTGTTGGTTTTGTTCGTTAGGCGTGCACGAACGTTGGTAGGTCATGGAATTGCAAATGTCTCGCACCAATTGTTTCGTGTCGAATTTGGTTTCAACCAATCGCTTGGCCAACTCGTCCAACAACTCGGGATTGCTAGGTGGATTGCTGGCCCGGAAATCGTCGACTGGGTTGACAATCCCAACGCCAGTAAAATGAGCCCAAATGCGATTGGAAATACTCTTGGCAAAGTAAGGGTTGTCCGTGCTGGTGATCCAATCGGCCAAAACAACTCTTCGGTCTTTACCGTTAACGTCTGGAGTGGGACCACCCAGGAATTTGGGCTGCACAACCGCCCCGCCAATTGGATGCTTCACGTCGCCGCCACCGCTATTAAATATCAACAGCTGCCGGTAGTCCTCGCTCTGCTTGCGGCCCACTTGCGAGAAGAACGCATTGAATCCGTAGTAGTCATTCATCGTCCAGCGGTCGAAGGGGTGGTTATGGCATTGCGAGCATTGCGTTCGAATACCCATAAATGTCTGCGCGACATTTTCGGCCAACTTCAATCGATCCAATTCCACCTGATAGAAATTGGTGGCAGGATTCTGAAAGGTACCGCCGGTGGCGGTCAGCAATTCGCGAACAATTTGATCGATCGGAGTGTTCGATGCGATCTTGTTGGTGAGCCAATTGTTGTAAAGGTAAGCCGCTTTGTAGCTCACATCGTTCTTGCTCTTGATCATGAGCAAGTCGGCCCACTTCATGGCCCAGATTTCACTAAATTCCTTGCGTTCGAGCAAGGTATCGACCCACTTGGCTCGCTTGTCCGGTTCCGAGCTAGCCAGGAACGCAGCCGTTTCTTGCTCCGTTGGCAGCAGTCCAGTAATGTCGATGGTGGATCTACGTACAAACTCGTCATCGGTGCAAATACCACTGCTCGGCAAACGCAGTTTTTGCAACTTTGCATTGACCAAGTTATCAACGTAACTTTCGCTCGCAACGGCATTAGTGACTTGAAGCTGAGCTGGTAACGCCAGTACTTGAGAGCCCACCGTAACCGTATCAAACCTCGCCATGACGAACGCTTCACCACGAACACCACTCGTGATTTGGCCGTCGAAAGCAACGGCTGCCGTTCGTTCGTTGTTGGTGGTAAAGGAAGCCAGATCCCAAACGTCGCATTGAGAGCCATCGGCATAGGTAGCCACAGCCACAAGTCTTTGTTTGGAGGCGTCCCCTTCGATGACCGCTTGATTGGGGTAGATGTCGACGTCTGCAACAGCGGGTGGTTTGGTCGCATCGATCGGTGCCCCGGCTTGCAACCAAGTCAAAAGCGTTTGATAGTGCTTGCTGCCAATTTCGATTTTCTTGCCACCGGTGTGTTGCACGGAGCCAGTTGCCTTGAGAAGAATAAGGCTTTGATCTGGCACCGCCAGATTGATGCGTCGGATACCGATTTCGCGAGTGATGCGTTGGTAATCTCCAGCCGGATCGAAGCCGAACAGACTCATTCGGAATCCGTCTTTGCCTCGTGCGGCCCCATGGCAGGAGCCGGTGTTGCAACCCGCTTTGGTGATGATCGGCATTACGTCCCGCTCGAAGCTAACCGTGCGGATCAATTGCGAGTTCGTTATTTGGAATTCGACCTGTGCGGACAGACCTTGCCATTGGGCGGAGATTTGAGAATTGCCGTCTGCCTTTGGAGAAAGAACGGTGTTTTCGAGTTCAGCTAGATCGGCGTTGGCAATTTTCCATTCGGTTTGGTCGGTAACATCTTGGGTGATACCGTCGGATCGGGTTGCCACGGCGATCATGTGTTGGCTATCGGACTTGGCACTGAGTTTGATCAGAGGTGGGTAAATCGCAAGCGACTGCCATGTCGCAGGCGGAACTGCGATGGCCGATTCCGGGGTTGGGGTAGCGGCCACAGCGGGAACCACCGGTGATACTACCGCCGCCGGAGTATCGTCCGCACCGAATACGGTCGATCCAAGTAAAAAGCAGAACGCAGCCGCGAATTTCGCAGCGATCGGCAGGAAAAATCTCACTGTTTGCCTCTTTGTTGCTTTAGCATTTCTAGACGTGTTAAAGGCTTGGCGGCCACTTCGGCAGGTGCGGGGGCTGCGGCTGGTGCAGCGGCCACAACGGCTGCGGTCGTGACTGCAGGCGGAGCAATGGGGACGTCGATTTGAACTTCACCATTGCCGTTTGTTTGCGTGATAACACCCTTGTCGCTGGTGACCGTGGCTCGGCATATAATGGTCTTGTAATTGCCAGCCCGAGTTTCTGGTGGCACTTGCAACGCATACGAAACTTGTGTTCCGTCAGCAGCGAATGGAACTTTCGGTGTTGCAACTTGCGTGCCAGGTGGAATGCCTAGTACCTCAATTTCTACGACCCCTTCTACTGGGCGTTTTTGCTTCGCGTTCACAATGACATTGGCCGATTTGCCTTGCTCTGCCATTGTCTTTTGGAACTTGAAATCAAAGAGCGAGTCGGTGACATCCACGTTGACAAACTCCGACGACAGGTTGATCGGACCGGCCCCGATATCGGTTGTCGCCATCACGACGAGGGGCCAATTGCGGATCGCCGCCCCATTGTTGGCCGTGAGGGGCAAGCCGATCGTCGATTGTTCTCCAGGAATGGTAACGGCAGAGAATCCGATGCCCGGGGGCGCGCTCAGCAACCTCAGGTTGATGGGCTTGTCGAAGCCTGCATTGCGTTTAGCGTTTACGATTAAAGTCATGGAACCGTTGCGTACCAATGGGACCTGGGGTTGCACAACTTCAATGTCAAACGGTGCAGGTTCAATGACGGCTACGGCCAGTTTGTCCTCGAATCGGCCCCAAACATCGACGTTGTTCTGACCTCGCACCAGTTGCGTGCGCTGACTGAATGGCCCTGAAATGTTGGTTTGAGGTGAGGTAACAATCGTGGCAATCAAATCGACAAGTTTTCCTGCGTTGGCAGCATTGGCTTCGGCCCGGAAAATCATTGGTATAACCCCTAAATCCGCCGCACAAACCGCGTCCGAATGAGTCATGCCAGCGGGGAGCTCAGGTGCTACAACCTTTGCTTCGCCACCGAGGAATTTACGCACGACATTGGTCTCGATAGCCATGCGAGCACCACGAGGGACGCTGACTACTTGAGACACATACCTGGTCTGTTCGTTCACCGTCGTCCCGACTTCGGGGGACTGCAAAAGTATCTCGGCTCGATAGACGAAGTGCTTACCAAATCGACCCAAATGATCGGAGACACAAAGACCGTACTTGCCATCCTCTGGAACTTTGAATTGGAGGTAACTATCAGGCCCATTGCTATCGTCGTTTCCTGCAAGCGCTCCAGCACCCATTTTGAGGATCTGCAAGACGGGATCGACATTGGAACGCAGTGGCTTTCGAGCGAGGACACGGATCTCGAGTTGCTGGTCTTTTTTTGCTTCAAAAACCCAGCAATCGCGATCCTTTTCCTTTTCCAAAATCCCGTTGAAAGCCACCGGCACCGGACTCGAAATCGCGACGGTGTTGTGATCCTCGTTCGGCTCGGTTTCCATGACATTCGGTATGGCCTTGACGGACAAATAATTGGGCGACGGCGAAACTTGCCCATCCTTCTTGGACCAAATGCGAAATGAGTCGGAAGGCTGAGCTGGCATGTCGAACGTCTCTTGCCATTGATTGCCTAACAGATCAATGCAAGTCGCAACAAGCGGCTGCCCTGGCGGTCCTCCGCTTGGAACAATGGCAACAGGGCGAGGAAAACTACCGACGTGCAATCGATAGCGTGCTCGTTCGTTCCCGCCAAAGCTGCTTTCTCGAACTTCGATGATGTAGCGTCCATCGGCTGGGGCTATCATCGAACAAAGGCAATCCTGCTGCAGAATCACCGAGTCGTCGCTGGCTGTGATTTCGAAGCGTTTGGCATCGTAGATGGCAACGTACGGATCAAAGAAGTCGTTCAAGTAAGAATGTCGGAGCCCTTCGAGTTCGACATTCATTTGCTGCCCTTGTTTTAGATCGACTGCGTAGTAGTCAACGTCTTCACTGAGCACCACTCCATCGATGGTCGAATTAAACGCGATCACCTGGGCTTTCGGGAACTCACTGTTGGGCTCCGCCTCAGCCAGGGACGGAAGGGCGGAGACGTTGAGCAAGCGCATATTGCTGAGTCCCGTGTTGGTTACCACCCTAAATGGATGAAGATCGCATGCGGCCTCTGGCGTCGCAGTGATAGTCGCTTTAATGTTGTTGTCATCGACTTTTGTAACGTTGGTTGCCGAAAGGCCCGGCGTATAGAAAAGCAATGCATGGGCATCGCCAAGCCGCGCACCGGAAATGGTTATTTCGACCGACGTTCCTCGCTGTAAGCCGACCAAGGACAACGAATTGGCTTCGGGTGCCGACCCTTGTGCGGATGCCGCGGAAAGCAAAGCCAGGAACGCAGCGAACCAAGTGTTGCGCCGAAGTGTACTTTTTGCGTTCATTGCTGGGTGTTTCTGTGCTAATTGGATTCAAATAAGCCGTGCATGCCTAACAGGCTGTCGCCTGTTAGGCTGGCGGCAGAATAAAAACTACCTGCCAAGGGTTTCAATGGGAGAGCGAGGCTCCTGCCGAGCTTGGCGTTGGTTCGGCAGGAGCCTCTCCCTCCCGGTATAATCAATGCTGCCGCTCGCCTTGCTGTTTTGCGTGACAGGTGGTGCGTGACAGGTGGTGCGTGAAAGGCTGGCAGCCTGTCCTACGGTTTAGACCAAAATGTCCTTGATCACTTTGCCGCCGTCGCATATCTCGATCGGGCGATCGCCGGGGGACATCAATTCTTTGTCGGCCACAATTCCGAGAAGATGGTACATCGTGGTGGCCAAATCCTCTGGCGAAACAGCATCGAATTCAGGCTCGGTGGCGGTTGCATCGGAGGCTCCGTAGACTAAGCCACCTTTGACTCCACCCCCCGCCAACATCACCGAGAAAACCTTGGGCCAGTGATCTCGACCTGCATCGTTGTTGATCTTTGGGGTCCGTCCGAATTCGCTGCTGACCATGACCAATGTCTTGGAGAGCAAGCCACGCGAATCGAGATCCTCGATCAAGGCCGCCAACGCTTGGTCGAGTGGCGGCATGTCGCGTCGCATCGCGCCGGCAATGCCTGCGTGCATATCCCAACCGCCGTAGGTGACGGTCACGAATCGAACGCCGGACTCGACCAGTCGACGCGCCATGAGCAAACGTTGTCCAGCTGTGTTGCGACCGTATTTGTCGCGAAGGCCGTTGTCCTCGGCATCGATATTGAAGGCCTCTCGGGCTTTCTCGCTGCTGATTAGCGAATACGCCCTTTGATAAAACGTGTCCATCGC
This sequence comes from Pirellula sp., assembly GCA_031372345.1. Lineage (GTDB taxonomy): Bacteria > Planctomycetota > Planctomycetia > Pirellulales > Pirellulaceae > JBKCUI01. The sequence continues at coordinate 13,539 of JANMLD010000363.1, read as the reverse complement.
AGCAATATTGTCCGACTTCTGCTTGTCTGCGAAATACGCGTTGACAGCGTCCAAAGCGGACCGGCGTCGTTCAAAACGAGCCGTATCCACGCCGCCTCCTAAATTGAGGTCCTGAACTTTGAAACCCTTGTTCGCAGGATCGGCCCCCAGGCTGAATGGACCAAACGAAGAACTCAAATAACCTGTCCCTGCAAACTCGTTCGGTGAATTGGGTACAGCTACGTACGGCGGCAGATTGTTGCGAGGACCATACTCATGGCTAACCACCGAACCGAAGCTTGGAAATACCAGTGCAGGCGACGGCTTGTAGCCAGTGAACATGTTGTGCGTGCCGCGTTCGTGAGCCGCTTCACCATGCGTCATCGCCCGAAGAATGGTCAATTTATCGGCGACGCCCGCTAACTTAGGAATGGTCTCCGCAAAAATTTCGCCTGTCTTGGTCTTGATCGGATTGAGTTCGCCCCGATATTCCAGCGGACTATAGGGTTTCGGATCGAAGGACTCCTGGTGTGCCATTCCGCCAGGCAAAAAGATGTGGATAACACTTTCCGCTTTGGCCTCAATGAAGTCGTACTTCTTCTGATCGGCCATCGCTTGCCGAGATCGGAACAAATCGCCCATCGAAAGCCCCAGACCGCCAAGCGCCCCTACGGTCATAAAACCACGACGACCAAGTGGATTACCAAGACATCTCATGTTGAACTCCGAACGAGGGAAATTTTTTGAGTCAGATCAATCAGCCGATTGGCTTCAAACGACAAAGTCTCCGGAACGAGAAAACTTTGTTAATAGGCGGGAAAGTTTCTGTCGGCGAGCCTGGAACAGGTGTGCCGGGAAGGAATCACCAGTATAGTGCACCTGCGTAATGGATAGTACCCATTGCTCCACGAATCTCCTTAGTTTTACCTCTCAAACGCCTTATTCCTTGTATGAAAAAAGAGACAGATGTCCTCACTTAGAATCTATGGACTGTCGTCAGTACGACACCTAGGTTCAGACGAGAACCTACCGTTGAACCGTTCCGAAACTGGATCCTTCCTCTCAGTCAACGGGAGAGCGTAAGCACAATGGACAAGAAAAAGGCAGCTATCGCGTTCATCTTGGTGATCGTCGTTCTGGACGTCCTCTCGCTCGGGCTAGTAATACCTGTATTAGCAAAACTCATAAAAAAGCTCGTAGATGATGACGAAGTCCTAGCATCGTGGTACATCGGATTATTTGGAACGATTTGGGCTTTAATGCAGTTTTTTTGCTCGCCGATCATGGGCGCTTTGTCGGATCGGTTCGGCAGGCGTCCAGTTCTATTGGTGTCTGCCTTTGGGCTTGGGTTGGACTATATCCTGTTGGCCCTAGCACCGAATCTTGGCTGGCTCATCGTCGGACGGGTTATCACGGGAATCACGGCAGCTAGCTTTTCAACCGCTCAAGCTTATCTCGCCGACATCACTACGCCGGAAAATCGGTCGGCGGCCTTTGGAATGTTTGGAGCGGCATTTGGACTTGGATTTGTTTTAGGGCCGGTGGCTGGAGGTTTGTTAAGCGATATTGATCTGAGACTACCGTTCTGGGTTTCCGCGGTATTGACGTTGGCCAACGCCTTGTATGGTTTTTTCATCTTGCCGGAGTCCTTGCCGAAAGAGAAGCGTATGCCATTTCGTTGGTCGCGTGCGAATCCACTAGGTTCATTGAAACTGCTCGCTTCTAAGACAGGGCTTTTGCCCATGGCCGCCATTCTGTTTTTGTACCAGCTATCACACCAGGTGTTCCAAAGTGTCTTTGTCATTTATACGGACGAACGCTTTAAATGGTCAGGGCTGATGGTCGGTTCTGCATTGGCCACAGTGGGCATTTTGAATGTCATCGTACAAGGCGGCCTGATTCGACCTGCCATCAAGAAATACGGCGAGAGAATTCTCGTTTTTGTGGGATTGCTCGGCGGAATTATAGGCTTTACGTCATACTCGATTGCTTGGACGGGTCCGATCTTCTTCGCATGCACCCTCTTTTTTGCTTTGATGGGGTTCTTTAACGCTTCGCTCCAAGGGATCATGTCCAAACAATTGGAAACGAACGAACAAGGGCAACTCTCGGGGGCGAACAGTTCGCTCAACGGGATTGCGGGCATGATTGGCCCATACCTATTCACGACGGTTTTTGGCTGGACGATCGTACCGGGTACGAGTACTTACTACCCTGGGGCCCCCTTTGCCTTGGCCGCAGCCATACTGACGCTCGCTCTCATCTTGGCCGTGATGGTTGTCCCAAGAACGACTGATCCGCGTGTGGCACGCCCCTGAGTTGTAGCTGAGTTGTAGCTGAGTTGTAGCTGAGCGAGGCCCTCGCTCAGATTTGGGGGGAAAGGGACCGCGTGCACCGCTCGGATCATACGACTATACTTGACTATCCTTGGCCCCTCACCCAACACCCTCCAGCCTCAATCCACCCCCACCCATGATACCTCTCCAATTCCTTGTTGCTTTGCTCCTTGCTTGGACAACTTCGATGGTTCTTGCTGATGGTCCTGCCGACAACCAAGCGAATTCGGTCCGCCCAGTCCCGCCCCCTGGAATTCCGATCGATGACGAAGTGCGAGCCAATTTGCAAAAGGAACTGGCTACGCTCAAGGACCAGATCGCAGATCTTCGCAAATCCAAAAGCCCGATCATCCAACAATACCTTCCCGACGTCGAGATATTTGCTCGAGCGGTCGAACTGGCGCTCAACGAAGATGGATTCTACGAGCCGAAGGATGCTGAACGTGCCAAAACTGTACTGCAAGAAGGGCTTTCCAGGGCCTCGGAGCTGAAAGGGGAGCGGACGCCATGGAAACTATACTATGGAATGCCGCAGCAGACCGTTCGTGGCTTTCGATCCAAGCTGGATGGCACGGTGCAACCCTATGGAGTTGTACGATCCAAGTCGAACGACCAGGTCCCACGCGCCGATATCTGGTGTCGCGGTCGCAGTGAAAAGGGACTTGAGCTGCAATTCATCGCAACTCGCATGACCAACCCAGACCCAGCCCCAGAGCCAGGCGTCATCATGATTCACCCCTTCGGTCGCTACTGCAATGCGAACAAACTCGCTGGCGAAGTCGACACGTTGGAGGTTCTTGAACATGCGTTGAAAGAATATAAGCTCGATCCAGAACGGGTTGTCATCCGAGGATTTTCTATGGGTGGCGCGGCAGCTTGGCATCTCGCCGTTCACTATCCAGACAAATGGCTTGCTGCAAATCCCGGCGCTGGCTTCTCAGAGACACCACAGTTTTTGAAAGTCTTTCAATCCGAAGAGCTGAAGCCGACGTGGTACGAACAAAAACTGTGGCAGATGTACGATTGTCCCGTTTGGGCTCGCAACCTGCGCATGCTACCGACCATCGCTTATAGCGGCGAAATCGACAAACAAAAACAAGCGGCCGATGTCATGGCGGAGGCTTGTTGGAATCTGCCAGAGAACGAACGCTTTGAATTGACGCACATCATCGCTCCGAAGACAGCGCATAAAGTCGATCCGATAGCCCGCATCGAGATCGAAAGGCGACTGGCAATCCTCGATGGATTGCGTTCGGCTGAACCGCCGAAGCAAGTTTCCTTCACCACGACAACGCTTCAATACAATCAAGCCCATTGGGTAACCATCAATGCGTTGGAAGAGCACTGGGTTCCCGCGACCGTTTCCGCAAACTGGGATAGCCAGTCCGGTATTTCGCTTCAGGTTAGCAAGGTCACCGATCTGAGTCTTAATCTGGATGCCGACAATATTCCCATGAACGTACACGCCTTGAATGTTCGAGTGAATGCCCAGTACGTCACTACGGTTCCGAGGCGATCCGATCTTTCGTGGGGCGTACGACTTCGAAAAGTTGGGGGCAAGTGGGAACAGGTGTCGCCGATCGAACAACCTTCCACTGAGCTCCGCAAAAAGCATGGATTGCAAGGCCCGATCGACGATGCGTTCATGGGCCCGTTTCTCTTTGTCAGGCCGACCGCAACTGGCCATCATCCAAAGGTGGATCAGTGGGTCGAAGCCGAACTCAAGCGTGCGGTCCGCGAGTGGCATCGGCAAATGCGTGGCGATGCCATTGTTAAATCATCAGACGAACTCAAGCCCGAGGATATCGAGAACTACAACTTGATTCTCTGGGGCGATCCACAAAGCAATCCGACCTTAGGAAAAATGGCGGACAAACTTCCGATACAGTGGAATCGCGTGCACATTGTGATCGGTGACCAAAAGTTCGATGCGGCTAACCACGTCCCGGTGTTGATCTATCCCAACCCGTTGAATCCGCAGCGATACGTAGTTCTCAATAGCGGCTTCACTTACCGTGAGTATGACTACCTCAATAACGCGAGGCAGATCCCCAAGCTCCCCGATTGGGCTGTCGTTGACTTGTCTACGCCGCCCGATTCACGATTTCCGGGCAAGATAGCGGACGCCAACTTTTTCGATGAGAAATGGGGGATTAAGAAGTGAGGGTTGAGGGGTGAAGGGTGAAGGGTGAAAGTGTTTTTTAAAGATGACGGACGCGCACTAGAATAGGGCCGAACTGTGGGTTCTAATCATTATTATTACGTGTGGCACGTCCCTGAGTTTACGAAGGGCGTGGGAGTCGCTAGAAACCTTTGCCTCAGTTCTCACCCCCATCGCTATCGCTGTGGGTGTGCCACACGTCGTATACGCGTACCACCGTCCCCAACTTAATTAAGGAGCTTTTGTGTCCAACATCGAAATCGATATTCACTCCGTCCATCGTTGGCTGAAAACCGGCACCGATGACGATGGCAATGCCATGGCGCTGGTCGATTGTCGCGAGCCAAACGAATTTGGGATCGCGAAAATCGACAAATCGATTTTGATGCCAATGGGGCAGTGGCCCCCATCGCCAGACGCACTTGCTGCTCTCGACGAAAAACGTGTTGTGGTCCACTGCCATCATGGTGGCAGAAGTCTTCGAGTTGCCAACTGGTTCCGTCAAAACGGGCATCCTGAAGCCATAAGTATGGCTGGCGGAATCGACCAATGGAGCTTAGAAATCGATTCCCAAATCCCTAGATATTAAAGCAGACCATCGCAATGATCCTATTCGCAAAACTCACTCGATGCGTTGCATTCGTTGTTTCCATTTCGGTTGCTTGTCTTTACACGCACTCAGACGAACTCATTCCGCCAACCGGCAACTCAAACTCACGCAGCATGAATCAGCCATCTCCAATTGGGAAACTAACGCAAAGCAAATCCGCTTGGTCGATCGCAATTCATGGAGGGGCCGGCGGTGAACCTGGGCGTTGGTCGGACAAGCAAATTCAAGATCGCCTCAACGGCTTGCGAGCAGCGTTAAAGAAGGGTACCGAGATGCTTGATAAATCCGCCGCTGCGGTCGACGTGGTTCAAGCTGTTGTGCAAATTCTTGAAGACAACCCGAATTTCAATGCGGGAAAAGGCTCGGTTCTCAATAGTGTTGGCGACGTCTCCATGGACGCGAGCATCATGGATGGTTCGGATCTAAGTTGTGGGGCGGTGGCTGGCGTAACAACCGCGCGCAATCCGATCGAGCTTGCCCGAGCGGTGCGCGACAAGACGCCTCACGTTTTCTTATGCGGTGAGCCAGCGGATCACTTCGCCAAGGAGATCGGACTGCGTTTGGAGTCGCTTGATTATTTCAAAACGCCAGAACAAATTGAGAGTTGGGAAAAGTGGAAGCAAAAGCAAGCCGCGAAAGGTGGCGCGACTTCCAAGTTTGACCATGACACAGGTGACGATCGATTGTTCTATTTGGGGACGGTTGGCTGCGTGGTTCGCGACCAACAAGGAAATCTCGCGGCAGCCACTAGCACTGGCGGATTGCTCGGAAAGAAATATGGCCGTGTCGGTGACTCGCCTATTATTGGGGCTGGCACTTACGCAAAGAATGCTACCTGCGCCGTGAGTTGCACCGGTGTGGGGGAGCTTTATATCAAACACCACATTGCGTCGGCTGTTTCATCGAGGATGGAGTACTTGCATGAGTCGCTCCAAGCGTCGGCGAAGATGGCCATCCACACCACCTTGCCCACGGACTCAGGTGGCCTGATCGCGGTCGATGCGAACGGAAACATCGAACTGCAATTCAATACTCCGATGATGGCTCGCGGCCAAGCCAAGAGCGACGGCACCTTTCAAGTTGGATTGACGGAGTTGGTTGACTGACAGGTTGGCGATTGACGTGTGTCCAACATGGGAAAGCGAGCAACGACATTCGCCGCAACACGGCCCAACTCGATGTCCGCCGCAAAGCGGCCCAAGTCGATAGCCAGAGGCGTGAGCCCCTGGCATTCGCAATTGCCGCAAAGCGGCCCAAGTCAATAGCCAGGGGCGTGAGCCCCTGGAACGGGGCGTAAGCCCCAAGCATTCGTCGTTTCAGCCTAATCAGCCGCAACGCGGCGACACGTCACTGTACGGCGAGACCGATGCCACGATCGTTTCAAGAAGAATTCATCGCCTTTCTCAAAATACATGAATTGGAATACGACGAACGATATATTTGGGACTGAGGCGATTCTGCAATCCACTTCCACCCCTTTGGGGCTCCGATGCGTGGAGGCGTTCATTTAATGTGTGACGTTCGATTCCAGTGGCTCACGCCACTGGCTATTGACTTGAGTCCCTTTGGGACGAAAGTTGTCCGTTTTGAAATTTGGAAATCCAAAACTTTATGCGGCCAAGGCTTTGCAGGTTGCTAAAATAGGGAAATTCTTCAAATCCATTGGACTTCCACCTAACAAAAATCGAATTTGCATCGATGTTCCGATCCTGTCGTGCTTGGTTCCTGGCCTTGGTTGGCCTTTTCGCGAATGGCCATGCGTTCGCGGAACGTCCAGAACCTGAAAGACCCACTCACGCTCAAATCATCCGCGAAAGCTTGCAAAAGCAATACCAAGAGCTTTGGGAAGGAATGTCCGATGATGCAAAGGCTGGCTATCGACATTTGGTTGACAACGTGTACTTGCCTGCCGACTTTGACGAGGACATTTTAGAGAGGCTGGATGCGGTCAACCACGCGTGGAGTCTTTCGGACGCACCGCTCGAGGCGAAGTCGCGTGCCAGCACTTGGACTGCCTACGGACTGGCTCCGCGGCCCGACGATCCAACCAAGCCACTGCAGTATGTCGTGACGGACGATCAACGTTATGTGATGAACTGCTTTGCCTGCCACGGAGGCAACCTGTTCGGTGCGACTTACCCAGGGGCTCCCAATACCACCTACGCGTTGGAGACGTTGACGGAAGAAGTTCGAAAAATCAAATTGTCCCTAGGAAAGCCCCTCGGCCATATGGATGTGGGTTCGGTGTTCATGCCCCTCGGCAAGACGGTAGGCTCGAGCAACGCTGTCATGTTTGGCGTAGCTCTGATGAATTTTCGAGACAAAGACCTCAACGTTCACGTCGATCGAGCACCGGCTGAAATGGTCCACCATGACATGGACGCGCCTCCCTGGTGGCATTTCCACCGCAAGCATCACATGTACATCGATGGCTTTGCGGAAAAAGGGCACCGAGGACTTATGCAGTTCATGCTCGTGCGGCAAAATGGCCCAGAGCAATTCAAAAACTGGGAAAAGGACTTTAGCCAAGTATACGAGTTTATCTCGGCCCTGAGGCCACCCAAATATCCGCTGCCAATCGACCAAGCCAAGTCTCAACGTGGCGAATTGGTCTTTCAGAATAACTGCGCATCTTGCCACGGTACCTACGGCAAAGATTCACGCTATCCGGAGAAACGGGTTCCGATCGAGGACATCGGCACCGATCGAGTCAGACTCGACGCCCTCAGCCCGAAACATCGGGACCACTACGGCAAAAGCTGGTTCGCCAACCTTGGCGGTCAAGATACGCTTGCTGATGTGGATGGTTATGTCGCTCCACCCCTGGATGGCATCTGGGCCTCTGCTCCCTATTTGCATAACGGAAGCGTTCCAACACTGTGGCACATGCTGCATCCTGAAGAACGTCCTAAACTGTGGCGACGCATCGCATTGGGCTTGGATACGGATCGGATGGGGCTGAATATTGACTCGACGAGCGAAATGCCAAGACGGCTAAAACCCGCCGAGCGCCGTTGGTACTTCGACACAACGCAGCCTGGCAAATCGGCAACTGGACATGATTACCCGTCTGCACTCGATGAAAACGAGAAGGGCGATTTGCTCGAGTATTTGAAGACGCTGTAGGAACACAATTGTCGCCTTTTGCTCCGCAAAAGTGCGTTTGCGAGGCGCACTTTCGCGGAGCGAAAGGCGACAATAGGAAAGGCGACAATAGAAAGCCACTCTACAGTTTTTCGCGGTATTTTTCGCGGCCGGCTGCGTACACCTGCTTGTTGGGCGATCGATCCTTCAGCCAAGCCTCGATATCGCAAGCGTCGGGAGGGACCGCGTTGACTTCCAGCGTGAGCTTCTCGAGTTGCTTTCGACACCAGCCGCAACCAGTGCCAGCCCCGCCGCATTCGCTCAGGATGCTCGGTGTCGTTACCCGATGAATGCGAATGTAATTGATGACTTTGCGCCACGAAATGTGGAAGCACAAGCAGAGCTCATCGTCAGGTTCCATTCGGAGTCTCATCCTGACGGTACTTGTCGAGTTTGCGGTAGAGCGTACGAGCGCCGATGTCGAGGATTTTGGCTGCTTCCTCGCGGTTGCCGGCTGTCATCTTGAGTGTCTCTTCGATCGCCCAGCGTTCGATATCGTCCATCTTCTTTCCGATCAGTTCACTAGGCAGTTGAAGTCCTGATGCGGATTCCGTCATCCCCATTTCGCTCATAGCCCCTGCCAAAACTTCACTCGAAGTGTCCATGCCCGGCTCGATCAGTTCGGGTGGTAAATCATCGAGATCCAATCGTCCATCCGTGTCCAGTACCACCATCGTCTCAACGAAGTTTCGCAGCTGCCGAATGTTGCCTGGCCAATCGTAGGAATAGAATTTCCGGGTGACGGCTGGTGAGAAATTGCAAGGGCCATGACTATGCCGTTTAATAAACGTCTTCCGAAAGTGGTCCATGAGTGGAATGATGTCATCGCGGCGTTCACGCAGCGCGGGCAAGTGCACCGTTACGACCTTCAACCGATAGTAGAGGTCGTTTCGGAACTCGCCCGCGTTAATCATGTTCTCAAGAGGTCGATTGGTTGCCGAGATCAATCGCACATTCACCTTGATCGGTTTGTTATCACCTACCCGCGTGATTTGATGCTCCTCGAGCACCCGCAGGAGTTTGATCTGGGTGCTCATCGGCATATCGCCGACTTCGTCCAAAAACAAGGTGCCGCCATCGGCGTACTGAAACGCCCCTTCGCGATCGGTGACGGCATCGGTGTAGGCGCCTCGCACGTGGCCAAACATTTCGCTTTCTACCAAATTCTCTGAGACAGCTCGTACGTTGAGGGCGACCAAGCGTTTGTTCTTGCGGGGACTGTTTTGATGGATGGCTCGAGCGATCAGTTCTTTGCCGGTTCCGCTTTCGCCGGTAATGAGGACGGTGGCGTCGGTGGGTGCGATACGTTTGAGGCGATCGATGAGCGATTGCACTTGAGGGCCGGCATAAACGATTCCTTCGAAGCCAAAGCGTTCATCGAGTCGGCGGCGCAGTTCGAAGTTGGTTTGTTTGAGTTGTACGGACTCGACCGCCTTGGCAGCGATGGCCCGAAGCCGATTGGGGGTAATCGGCTTTTCTAGGAAATTGAAGGCACCTAACTGCATGGCTTCGACCGCTTTGGTCACGGTCGCATGGCCTGTCACCATGACGACTTGGCAATCGGGCAATAGTTGACGGGCAAGTGCCAATATTTGCATCCCGTCAAATTCATTCATCATCAAGTCGGTGATAACCACGTCGTAGGTGTTTTGCTCCAGCATGCGTTTGCCTTCGGGGCCACTGGTCGCCACGGTGCATCGGTAGCCGGTTCGCTCCAAGCTTTCGGTCATGGCGCGGGCGTGGGCTGGATCGTTGTCGACGATTAGAAGGGAGAATAATTTCGGGTCGAATTCCGAGGGAGCGCCCGAATCGGATGCGACAGGGGGCAAAAAATTGGAATCGTCAGATTGCATAGGAACAGGTATTTGCGGGTGGATGTGCTGGGTTTGACTGCAAAGCCCAAGAAAAGTGGTTCAAGGCATTGCAGGTGATGCGAAAATGGGTACCGTGTTGGGCCGTCCGTAAGGCGATGATCGCCAAAAGGTAGGATTCTCGGTAAATGCTTGGATTTGAAAAGGACTAATGGATGTCGGAAAACACGGTGTGCCGTGGAGTTCGCGGTGCAACGACCGTCGAAGCTAACACGCGTGAAGCGATTCTCAAGGCCACTCGTCAGCTTTTGGCACTAATTATCCGTCGCAACGGTATCGATTCTACCGACGTGGCCAGCGCTATTTTCACCGTAACTCGCAACTTGGATGCGGAATTCCCAGCTTTGGCCGCTCGGCAGTTTGGTTGGCTGGATGTTCCCTTGTTGTGCGGATACGAGGTCGAAGTCCAAGGATCCCTCAGTTCTTGCGTGCGAATTCTGCTTCATTGGAATACCACCAAAACGCAAAAAGAAATCCACCACGTCTATATTCACGATGCCGTGGCGCTGCGTCCGGATCTAAGCAAATTGCCACCCGTAGATTGGCAAGAGCTGGAACAATGGATCGGCGAACAGGTGATGACTCGCGACTCTAGCAAGCCGCCAGAATGATGCATTTGAACTGGACTCCGAACGCTTCGGCCAGCGCCATGCATGCTGCTCAGTCCATCTGTCAGTACGGTGATAAGCTCGCGGATGCGCGCATTGCGGAATCGATTGGTAAATATGCGCTCGGTTTGGGAAACTGGATCGAAACCGCCGCACCCTTTGACACGGCTCGCTTTTGGTCGCTTTTGGTGGGCCACTCCGCCATTATTGATTCTAACACGGAGTTAGCGCAAGCCGTCGTTCGAAAAGCGGCTATTCGAGTTGGTGACAGGACTGCGATCTCGCAATTGGCAGGTTTCGTCTCCGATATCGAAGCCGCATACAATCAACTCTTCCCGAAATTTCTGGAACAACTTCCGCTGCGAGCCAGACCGCTCCAAGAGCATTGGCTCGGCTTTGGGTCCGGGCTGCTGGCGCATCTCGGGCGGCTGACACAAAAGGACCTTCTCGTTTCAGAAGCCCGCGTGGTATTACTGCAACCAATTCTAGGCGGTGCCGGAGTGGCTCACATCGACCTGAACTTAGTTCGCATCGAAGCGGTTTTAACCAATCCTATGGTCGAGTTGCCTGAAGTGGTTCGGTTGGCATGGCTCCTGTCGCAGCTTCAACTCGATTTACCGATCCACAGCGAAACGATAGGTGCCAATTTGCTGGCGAGGCTAGCTCCGCTGGCGATGTTGCCTCCCATTTTGGCGGCGGCAGAAGTGATGGAGCTGAGCAAGTGCGATGAGTCGGTTGCGGAGCTGGCCATCGAACAGTGGCACATTCCCGTCCCGCGAGACAAGGATATTCATACCGAAATCGTTCCAGTCATGATGGATTGGTGGGAAACCTATCTTCAAACGCGTCCAGGCTGGCAGACTGCTTTGCAAGCATTCGCAAAGATGCTTGGAATAAGTTAGGGTTAACATGGTCGCCTTTTGCTCTGCAAAACTACGCCTCGTTAACGCACTTTTGCGGAGCAAAAGGCGACAATTGTGGACGAGCGAGGCCCCTCGCTCGTTGCGGTCCTGCAAAACCTGAGAGAGGGGTTCGCTCAGCCACAGAAAACCAACCCTGGTGCACGCGCCCAACGCGCACTTTCGCGGAGCGAAAGCCGACAATCACGCTTGACCCCAAAGAGCGAATCGGGTTAGTCTTCGCAGGGAAAGTCCAGGACGGACTGCCATGACTCGTGCACTAGGGGCTCACAAAAAATGTCGAAAGAAAACGCGACCAAGTCGACTGTACCACTCCTCGATGTCAATCGAGGCAATACAACGCTTCGAGATGAGATACTTGCGTCGATTGCAGAAGTCGTCGATAGCGGTCGGTTTCTTCACGGCCCTCAAGTCGGCGAACTCGAGTGTACCGTTGCCGGCCTTTGCCAAACTCCAAATGCAATCGCCTGCGCGTCCGGAAGCGACGCACTCTTGCTCGCGTTGATGGCACTCGATATTCAAGCGGGCGACGAAGTCATTCTTCCGAGCTTTACTTTCTTTGCAACCGCTTCCGCTGTTGCCAGATTGGGTGCGAACCCTGTCTTTGTCGACATCGACCCGAAAACCTACAACATTTGCCCCATCGCGGTCGCCGCCAGTGTTACCTCGCGAACCCGAGCCATTATCCCAGTTCATCTTTTTGGTCAGTGCGCCGCCATGGACAAGATCACAGCGATCGCCAAGAAACACGCTTTGCCGGTCATTGAGGACGCGGCACAAGCCATCGGTGCGGAGTATTTGGGGCGGCCAGCAGGTGCATGGGGAGATATTGGGTGCTTGAGTTTCTATCCCACCAAGAACTTGGGAGGAATGGGGGACGGAGGCATGATGGTTTGCCACGACACCGAAACGGCAGCCAAACTTAGGCTTCTCGCTTCGCATGGCATGCAGCCCCGCTACTATCATAAACTGGTCGGCATCAACAGTCGGCTCGATACCATTCAAGCAGCGATCCTCAACGTCAAGATCGCGCATTTGCAGTCCTACGGCCACGCCCGTCAAAAAAATGCCAATCGCTACGCCGAGTTGTTTGCCGCGTCGGGTTTAACTCAGAACATTGAACTGCCGTACCACGCCCCCGAAGCGTTGCACGTTTGGAATCAATATGGCATTCGAGTCCCTGGCGGCATGCGAGACTCACTTCGTAAACATCTCACGGACATGGGGATTGGAAATGAAGTCTACTATCCGGTGCCCCTTCATCAGCAAGAATGCTTCCGCGATCTAGGCTACACAGACGGCTGCTTGCCACAAACCGAGAAGGCGGCCAAGGAAATTCTGCACTTGCCGATTTATCCGGACCTCACCGAGAGCGAACAAGACGCGGTAGTCAGTGGTATCAAACGCTTCTATGCATCTGCGTCGTCGCGACGAGCCGCGTAGTGTAGCACGGCACTCCGTGCCGTTTCCGCATCGAGAATCGGCACGGAGTGCCGATCTACACTTAGCTCAACGTTGCCGATCCAACTCCGCGAATACGACGGCCGCAGGTCATGTAGAATACAATCCGTCAGGATATTTCCGATATCAGAAACTAACTCGTAGCCCCCTAGCCCACTTCCAGCGAACAACTTTTGAGAAGCAACTTGATTCGATTTCAAGTCGTCTATCCGACGTTTGATAAAGAAGATAGTCGTCGCGGAGTTCGGAGGTGTTGAATGACGGGAACATTTAAGAACCTTAGATGGTCTTGGAAAGGCGTGCCCAATTGCCAACATGTCACCGCGGCTACACTAAATCCCGCAGGCTCGTCCTGCGGATCATTCGGCTTTTCGCTACATACAGAACGTCGCCCTCCCCTCGCTGGGCTACCGGATTTGCCGAGGGCAAATCCGGTAGCCCAGCGAGGT
>JANMLD010000358.1:0-18764 GCA_031372345.1 Pirellula sp. | reverse complement strand
AATGATCCCCAAGGCCCCCATCGCGCCAGCCCCACCGGCAAGAATGGACCACATCATACCGCCGCTGATCTCGCTCCACTCTAACGATACGTTGTCCGGCTTCGCCATCAAAATCATGACCGGCAAGGCTACTGCAATGACAAAGTACGCAATCCCTACGCAGCAGAACGGACGAAGCCTTGAGCCACCCATTTGCATTTGGCCCATATGCAGGAAAGGTCCGTAGGCACCCCAACAGACAACGGCCAAGCAAATCGACGCGCCGATCGCCAGCGGGTTGGCTGCGACCGGTGCATGAATTGCCTTGTTGTCTTCGGTGGCACTGGATTCGGTTTTTACCGCCACAGCTTTGGGCGTGGGGGCGGGTTTGTTGATCAAAACCCCAACCGCTCCAAGTGCGACCAAAACCAGCCCGAGAATAAACGTCGGTTTGATCTGTGCAAAGGACTTATTGAGCCAAGATGTGACCAGCGTGTTCACGACTGGGGCGGCACCAAAAACGATGGGCATGACGTAAATAGGCATACCCTTGAATGCAACGGCCAGAATAACGCCGAGAGCACCTAGTGCACCTACGGTCCCTGCAAACAGGGATAACAACGTGCCTCCCATCGACCAGTACCCCTTTTCGGGCTTCCGGCTTAGCAGCCCCAATGGTACGAGGACTGCAATTAGAAAATAGGCAATGCCGACCCCAACAAAGGCGCGAAGCGAACTATGGCCCAGTTGCTCAGTCCCGTGATGTAGCAGGATGCCGTACACGCCCCAAAACAGAGCAGTCATGGCAGTGAACAACAGGACGAACGGTAACTTAATCATAGAGTTTTCAGTTTCTTGCGACGATGGAGTAATGGTGTGATGCTATTTTGGAATGGCTATTTTGGAATGGCTATTTTGCTTTGGCCAGCGACCTATTGGCGAATCCCAACCCGAGGCGTAAGCGAGGGACAATGTAAACGAGGGACAATGTCGCGTGCCCCTCACTTACGTCTCGGGTTGTGATGGTTGGTTTTCACATCGCCGCTCGCCTTAGCCACTTTGTCGCCTTTCGCTCCGCGAAAGTGGCGTCTATTTTACGGTAAGCATTCGTTCGAGTGCTATCAAAGAAAAATTGGCGATGTCCTCGCGAACCACAATTTGATTTACGATGTTTCCTTGGACTAGGTTTTCAAGGCACCAACATAGGTGCGCTAAATCGATGCGATACATGGTAGCGCACATGCAAACCAGCGGCGAGAGAAAGTGGATCTCTTGCTCAGGATGTTCCTTTTTGAGTCGGTTGACCAAGTGTAATTCGGTACCGATGGCCCATTTGGTACCGGGCGGGGCTTTTCGGACCGTCTCAATGATCTTGCTAGTGGAACCCGAGATATCGGCGATGTCGTTTACTTCTTGAGGGCACTCGGGATGGACAAGTATCTTGATGCCAGGGTGATTCTTGCGGAACGAGGCGACGTGGTCTGCCTGAAACATCTGATGCACCGAGCAGTGCCCTTTCCAGAGAATCACGCGTGATTCTTGGATGGCTTGTTCGGTATTGCCACCCAGCTCTTCGGAATGCGGATTCCAAACGGGCATCTGGCTGTTCGTGATTCCCATCTTCAGGGAGGTATTTCTGCCCAAATGTTGATCTGGGAAGAAGAAAACGCGTTTGCGCTGCGCAAAGGACCATTCGAGTACCGCCTTGGCGTTGCTGCTGGTGCAAACAATGCCCCCATGCCGACCGCAAAATGCTTTGAGGCTGGCTGCGCTGTTGATATAGGTGACAGGCGTTATGTCGGACGTGTCGATGACGTCGCCTAACTGTTTCCAGGCGGCTTCGACTTGACGGATACCCGCCATGTCTGCCATGGAACAGCCGGCCGACATATCGGGCAGAATAACCGACACCCTTTGGCCGTTTCTGGATTGCAGTTTCTCCGGGCGATTGGCCAGAATATCGGCGGTTTCGGCCATGAAATGCACGCCGCAAAAAACGATGGCTCGGCAGTCCACGCTATCTGCTGCCAGCTTGCTTAGTTGGTACGAGTCTCCGTTCAAGTCGGCGTGTTCGATCACTTCGTCTTGTTGGTAGTGATGGCCGAGAATGAGCAAGCTTTTGCCCAACTCGTTCTTTGCAAGCCGGATGCGTTGGTGAAGGGTTTCGTTGTCGAGTTCTCGATAGGGCGGGAACGGCAACGGTTCGAGAGCGACGCTCATAGTTGGTTCGTTTAAGAGATTAATAAAATAAATAGTCGGTCGGGCAGGTGCCCCTTAAGGCGAGCGGCAATGTGAAAACTACCAATCATAACCCGATACGTAAGTGAGGGACCTGCGAAACTGTCCCTCGCTTACGCTTCGGGTTGGGATACTCCACCCTGCCGCTCGCCTAATTTGAGGCCGAATTGCGGAACATCCCAAGGCATCAATTATAGGAATCTTTCAAGAAATTCGATGGGTCACGGTCAAGATGCGTGTGGATTGACGTCGATAGTTCCAAATCGGCGCCTGTTTTTTGGCTTTTACCTAGGGTTTGGATTGCATGAGTACGGTCAGAACGCATTCGACAGACAATTCTGCCAAGGTGGACTACTGGAAAAGCCTGCTCAAGATTGAGACGGAGGTGGCGGTAACGCTAGCTCAGCAGAAGCTTCCTGTAGAGCGCATTTTGCAATTTGTGCCGGGGGTCATGATTCAATTTGACAAGGCCTGCGACCAGCCGCTTTTTTTAGAGATTGATGGCAATGTCATCGCCGAAGGGGAAGTGGTCAAGGTGGGGGACAAGTTCGGATTGCGTATTACTGAGATTAGCAATCGCGAAGAACGTTGGGTTCCGCTGGTGCAAGGGTTGAAAAAGGACGGAAAGCAGACTAGTTAGACTTGCGCAGGGCGGTCTAAAAGCTGCGATAAATCGCAGCACTCCAAAGCTACGGGACGAACTTCCAGGCTAGCGGTTCTTTGTTCTCGATCCAATCGATGACCAGCCGGCATTTATCGGCGGATTCTTCTTTGGCAAGCTCATTCGCATGGAGGGCTTTGGCGAGTGCTTCCTCGGTTTTGCCAGCAACATTCAGGGCCATGGAAAGCACAAGTTCCGAGTACCAGTTTTCTGAGCCTGTGAGATCCGACGCCAACTGAGCGTGCTTGAGCGCATCGGCGGGATCTTTGGTACCTTTGCCGGGTCGAATAGCAGTTAAAACGGCCAGGAATCGTCTCGCCCCGATTTCGTGATCCTGCAGGGTGAGCAGGCTCGCTAGCTCCTTTTTTGCAGTTGGGAAATCCCCTTGCGAAGCGGCCAAATCTGCCCGCAGCCATTTCAAGTAGGGGCTCTTAGGGGCAGCGGCGATGGCCTTTTGCAGGTCCATTTTGGATTTTTGTTTTTCATCAAGTACTGAATGAGCCAGGGATCGAGCGCCGAAAGCGACCACGTTGAGAGCTGTATCCATTTGAATCGCCTCATCCAACGTTTTTATGGCTTCGCGAGTTTGTCCCAATCGGATTTCGACGAGTCCTTGGGCGATCAAGGCTGGCACATTCGTGGGTGTGCGCAGCTTGAGTGCCGCTAAGGTTTCTTCGTTTTCCTGTTTGGTGTGCATTCCTTCGGGGTCCGTATGCCGCCAATAGGGATCGAACAAAGCGGGCCACTTCTGATGCCAGGCAGAAACCTCTTGTTGGAGTTTCTCGAAATCCCGAGCCGCCTCCATTCGCTTTCGAACGATTGCTTGCTGTGTCGCAGACAATTGCCTGAGTTGCTCGGATCTCATCGTTGCTTCGATGTCGATTCTGCTTTTCGTGGCAAGCAAATTGTTTCTTTCCAATTCCGCCGGGGAAAGCCTTGCCGTATTCGGGCGTCTCGCTGTGTTGCTGTTAGATTGCCCTGGATCACCGATTGCCAACTGCTGAAAAGCTAAATTGGTAATAGCAAACTGTTGCTGGATCCCCTCATTGCGAATGGAGCTCAAATCCAGTTCCGTATCCTGGAATACTTTTCCAATTCTATTGTAGGTCGATTCAAATCCTGCCTGTTTAGACATGTGGGCGTCGTATTCGGCATGAGCGCGATTGACTGCAGCTGCGCTTTGCCCACCCTTGGTAGGAGGGGGGGCTTCTTGCGATAGCAAAAAACTTTGTGAATTATGCAAAACAAGCATGCAAGCAACAAAGGAAACTGCTAGATTTGGGTTCATAGCTGGAGCCTGCTTCTGATTTCTTTTTTGGGGGATCTGGTCATGCGAAGAATTTTACTTCTCAAGTTGTTGTGGAACAAGCCGATTCAATCAGCAGTTTTGGCTTCCATGTTTGCTCTCGGTCTAACTGCATGTTTTGCTGAAGATAGCAATACTTCACTATTGGATGTTCTAAAAAGAGAATCTCAAGGGCTTAGTGTTGACCGGGTTTCCGAGCTAAAGCCGCTCATCGGAAATGATAAGAACCAGGAAGCAAGATGGCATTCCGGTGATGTTTTGGTTGCTGGCACTTGGGTTCCGATTTCCGAAGTAGCTGAAGAGCAATTGTCATCAGCTTTGAAGGAGTATTTAAAGCTACGAGGCAACGAAAATCTTTCGGCTGATTCACATCGCAAGCTAGCCAAATGGTGCCAGAACAAGGGGCTTTCGGACCAATGCGCGGCTCATTGGTATGGAGTACTCCAAACAAGTCAGGATGACGCTGAAGCAAGACAGAATCTAGGGTTTGAACGCATTGGTAGCCAATGGTTTTCGAAGGCGGATCTAAAGAAAGCAACGAAAGTTGGCAGCACTCGTCTGCAAGACTTCAAAGTGTGGATGCCGAAAATGCAGCAGTTAGCAATCGCGGTCAGCAATAGCGACACACGCAAGAAATCGAAAGCGATGGCGGAGATAAAAAACATTGAAGACCCAAGTGCCCTGCAGGCTCTATACATGACCGCGGTACAGTTGCAAGGCGACTATGCAAGGCCGTTCGTAGAGGCGATCAAAAAGCAAAGAAGTGCGGAAGCATGTTTGGCTCTCGTAAAAATCGCCATCGCGTCGCCCGAATCGATCGCCGCAGAAACCGCAATTGCTGGAATTAAAGAATACCGACTGGAGTTCTATGTTCCTGAATTATTGGCGCTGATCGAAGACGATATGGGATTTCGACAGGACATGGTGACCAGGCCAAACGGGGAACTGGTTTTGGAACAGGCGATGTTTCGTGAACGAAGTGATGTAAAGTCCATGCAGATCATCGATAAGATAATTACGTTAGATTCCGCGAAATTGCCAGTTGGCGCGCGGCTAGTCAATGGTAATCAGAGAAGGGTGTTTAATTCTGGGGGGAATGCAACCACCACGACTACGTTAAACCAAATGTACCTCGTTTCAGCCCCCGAAAACGAAACGGCCAAAATCATTGCGACTCGGAATGCACAACGAGAGGCCGAAAAAACCGAAGATCTAGTTCGACAAGAGAATTCCAAGACAAAGGAAGTTAGGGAGAGAATTGTTAGCGTGTTAAAGGCTACCACTGGCGCGAACCCAGGAGAATCGGCGCAAGAATGGTGGAACTGGTGGGAACACGAATGTGAGGACAACCGAATATCAAGCAAACCCTATGTTACGGGATACTCCAAAAACTACGACTCCTTGATTTACCAACGCCAAAACAGCACCGTAACCAGTAGCCAAACATTTACCGAACCACGTCGCAGATGTGAGTGCCTCGTGGCCGGTACCTCCGTCCAAACGCTTGCAGGTTTGCGTGCGGTTGAATCCATTAAGACAGGCGACATGGTTCTCTCAAGCGATGTCGATAGCGGTAAGATCGAATTTAAGCCGGTGCTGAGAACGACAGTGCGGCCCCCTGCCGAGACCATGAGAATCGTGACCGACGCAGAACCCATTCAAGCGACATTGGGGCACTATTGGTGGGTCTCTGGGCACGGTTGGTTGCGAACCAAAGAAATCGTGGCTGGAATGCGTTTGCATACCGCGACTGGAACCTCGCTCGTCGAATCCGTTGAGTTGGTTCCGGACAAAGCAGTCACCTACAACTTGATCGTAGCCGACAATCACAGCTACTTTGTTGGCAGTCAGCGAGTCCTCAGCAACGACGCATCAGAATTGAAACCGACCCTGTTGAAGGTTCCTGGCTTCAGTGTAGCACGGCACTCCGTGCCGTGAGCCCGCGGTAGATATTCCTCTACAACGCTGCGAGTTTGTTTTTATCGCCTTTCGCTCCTAGTAGTGGGACCCTCTCTTACGTGTCGGGTTTTTCACAACACAGCGATTCTCCAACCATTGCACCGGACGATCCGGTGCGATTCGACACTTTCCATTCATCCGTTGAAGCCGATTGGCAGTTTTGCACCGAGCAACTTCAAGTTGAGCCCGCAGGCAAGCATTTCGTCTAAGGCACTGGTGACATCTTCCATGCTGATGTCGCCAGTCCCGTCGCGTTCGACATGAAACTGAACCGATCTTCGCATTAGTTCTTTGATGAAAGCAGGGCTGACACCTTCCGTGCGGCGAATCATCTCCTTGACGACTTCGTCTGCAACTCGTACCCCTTCCGAATAAAGACGGATTAGCTTGTGTCGGCCGATTTCATCAGGGAGTGGATACTCAATTGCCTGATCCACGCGTCCAGGTCGTGATGCTAATGCTGCTTCGAGCGTTTCAGGCCGATTGGTTGTAAGGATAAAAAGGATTTCGGAATTCTGCTTCAGTCCGTCCATTTCATTGAGCAGTTTATTCAACATGGCTTCGGCACACGGACCATTCATGTTGGCTCGATCCCTGGCAATCAGATCAACATCCTCGATGACGACAATGCTTGGCTGGAGCAATCGGGCGAGCGTCATGTATTCGCTTAGCAAATTGACTTGCTCTGCCGAGATTAAAAGCGTCGTATGATCCTTCAATGCATTCACTAGATAGTGAATGGTATGGGTTTTTCCGGTTCCCGGAGGTCCACACAGCAGGATGCCTTTTTTAGTTTCCTGCTTGAAGTTGTTGAGTCGATCTCGCTGCTTAACGAATTGAATAACATTGCGTTCAAGAAGTTTCAGAGTCGACTCAGGCAAGACTAACTGATCGCGACTGACCTTTCGGATTTTGTGAACCGTAATGCCGGAGGATTCGCCGGTGTAGGAATGGGGTGCCTGTTCCAGTGAAAGGACCTTGCCTCGGTAAGATTCCGCATTGAGAACTGCCTTTTCCAAATGATTGAAGAAATCATAAGAAATTTGGGTCCCCTCGGGCGAATTGGGTGTCCCAACCTGAAATTGAATCCCCGTCACTTGTCCATAACGTTCGCTGGCAGGTGTTAAGAGTACGGCGAAACGAACGCCTCGCTTTTCAAGGAGCCACAGTCCAATCTTCAGCACTCGAACCGGCGTGTCGTCGCCTATATCAAGCTCTTCATACTCGGGCGGAACGGACACCGTTGGGTAATGCGAACTTGGAACTAGGCAATCGGTCAATGAAACCCCTTCGTGCGAAAAATCTTTTCGAATACCGCAAAAATGCAAGATCTTTGTCTCGTCGCTAAAAAGTCGGTCGATGGCGCGTTGCAAGTCGGCTCGCACGCGAAAGGGGAACTTTCGTTCCGAGATCGTTACGTTTGTCGTGTCGACTGGACGGAAATGTGACGACAGCAGCGGCACGACCGATTCACTCATGCCTTCCTGACGCAGGCCTGCAATGTACCGCAAAGCAAAGAACGCAATCCCGCCGCCGATCAATAGTCCAGCCAGAAGCCAGCCAAGATATTCCATATTTCCCCCAGTTTCCCTTTGGCTGTCAGTTGTTCGTGGGTAATCGAGCCGAACTCAGTTTTAAGTGCTTTTGAAGTTCGTCGTTAAAGCTGAATAACCGTTCCTCAAGTTTACTCAGTATTTACGCTGTAGGTTGCAATTCGGAAATCGTATACTAGAAGCTGGTTTCCATTCTCGAATACGTCAATTTCAAGGTGGTGGTGATTGGGATCGCGCAGAGTTCTAAAATGGGCTGTCATGGTTGCCTCCGGCTTGGTTTGCGTTTCCGGTTGGATAGTCCATGCCTATCAAGCGGATTTAGAGGCGTCATCGTCGATCGCGGACGACGCTTATGCGATCTTGAACCGATCCTGCTTCGAATGCCATGGTCCAGCCCGACAGGAAGGAGGACTTCGGCTGGATTCCAATGAAGCGATAGACTTGGGGGGTGACAGCGGCCGTCCATTCGACGTTCTTGATCCTGATGCAAGTGACCTGATGCGCCGAATTCGCTTGCCCAAAGGGCACGAAGAGGTCATGCCCAAACGCGGAGCTGTCCTAACCGTTCGCGAGGTCGCTCGCATACGCGAATGGATCGCTCAGGGGGGACAGCTGTTATCCCAAACGGCCAAAATCAACCATTGGGCTTATGTCGTTCCAACCAAACCGCTGGTTGCATTGTCGGCGGATCAGCTAACGCAACACCCTATCGACTACTTCATTCAAAAGCAATTGAGTTCAGAAGGGTTTGTCATCGCTCCGCCCCCAGAACTCCATACTCTGGCTCGCCGACTTTATTTGGATACGATTGGATTGCCACCTACACCGGCAGAAGCCGACGATTTTGCAAAAGAGGCGGCGACAGATCTACAAGCGGCTGTCGAGCAATGCGTGGATCGGCTGCTTCAGTCTCCACAGTACGGTGAAAAATGGGCTAGACCTTGGTTGGACGCGGCTCGCTATGCCGACTCGCATGGCTTCCAACGCGATGACCTTCACGAGCTCTGGGCCTATCGCGACTGGGTTATTCAAGCACTCAACGACGACATGCCCTTCGATCAGTTCTCCATAGAGCAATTGGCTGGAGATTTGCTGCCGAACGCTACGCAATCCCAGTTCATCGCAACTGGATTCAATCGATGTGCACCTTGCAATGTCGAAGCGGGAACCGATCCGGCTGAAAACCGTTTCAACCAAGTCGTCGATCGCGTGAATACTCTAGGATATGTCTGGCTGGGATCGACTCTCGAGTGCGCTCAATGTCACGACCACAAGTTCGACCCGTTCCGACAACGCGACTACTATGGTCTGTTCGCGTTCTTCAATCAAACCAAAGTCGAAGCCGACCGCTCCAATCCCAACGTGCCGGGCTCTATTCGATTCGTTGGCCCCTACTTGAATCTCACAGGTACCGATGAAGAACGTGACCGAAAGGAGCTGGATGAAAGAATCGTTTTGGCTCGTGCCAACTTAGACTTAGCTCTCCAAAAGTCTGTGGGCAGCCATAGCCTCAACGCCTCTGTTTCTACAGTCCAAGTACTCAAGCCGGTGGCGTTCGATTCCTTGGGAGGCGCCGGGCATAAGATCCTCGAGGACGGCTCAGTCCTGCTCCAAGATGACCCGCCTGATGTGGACACCTATGCGGTCACGGTCGAGCTTGGACCCGAACCGATCGTCGGCTTTCTACTCGAAACGCTGACGGACCCCTCATTACCCGGCACTGGACCTGGTCGTGGGGATGCGGTTAGACCTAATTTTGTTCTCAATAGCTTCGAAGTGAGCTTGGCCGGCACCAAGGACGAATCCACCTCTAGATCGATCTCGTTGACCGACGCGAGAGCCGATTTTTCACAGAAAAATTATGACGTTGCCAACGCCATCGATAGCGACCCAAAGTCGGCATGGGCGATTGGTACGCAGTTCAAACGTCCGCATTGGGCGGCCTTTCGAATTGCCGAGCCAAAGGAACTGACGGGAGCGAAGCAATTGACTTTCCGACTGGTCCAAAACTTTGGAAATGCCCGCACGATCGGCCGATTTCGCTTGTCTGCAGTGGTCGGTGACTACGAAAAAGCGTTGCCGGTCGATCGCAAAGAATCGCCCGCGATCATCAAGCTTCGCCAGAGCCTCGAAGGTCTTGAAAAGGAACGGGAAAAAAAGGTCGCACCAAAGTCGTTGATCATGCAGGAAGTCAAGGAGCCAAGAACGTCGACCATGTTCGCTCGCGGCGATTTCCGTACTCCCACCGAAATAGTCGTGCCCTCGACGCCCGAAGTATTGCATCCTTTTCAAGAAAAGGGGGACCGCAATCGATTGGCGTTGGCTCGTTGGTTGGTTTCCAAGAACAATCCACTGGTTGGACGCGTCGTTGTCAATCGGCTTTGGGCCGAGATCTTTGGCATTGGACTGGTTGCGACGCCGGAAGATTTTGGACTCAAAGGGGAAACGCCATCCCATCCCGAATTGCTCGATTGGTTGGCTGTTGATTTCATGGAGAATGGTTGGTCTCAAAAACATTTGATTAGGCAGATTTTGACAAGCAAGGCTTATCGCCAATCGTCTCGAATCTCGGCACAGGCTCGCGAAGGCGACCCTCAGAATCGCCTGCTGGCTCGGGGCCCTCGGTTTCGACTTACCGCCGAATCGATTCGCGATAATGCATTGGCCATTTCGGGCAAGTTGAGTCTCAAGCAGTTTGGGCCATCGATCCGTCCTCCACAACCGGACGGTCTTTGGAAAAAAGTTGGCGGGCAACAATACGACTACGAAGTGAGCCCGGGCGAAGATAAGGTTCGTCGCGGAGTGTACGTCGTTCTCAAACGCATGTCCCCATATCCAAGCTTCATCAACTTCGACGCTACCGCCAGACTTGCATGTCGAGTCAATCGTGGTCGATCCAACACTCCCCTTCAAGCCTTGAATCTATTGAATGACCCGGTGTATGTGGATGCGGCAAAGGGGTTAGCGGAACGTGTGCTTCACGAAATGCCTGGGGTGAGTTTGGAACAGCAGCTAGAACATGCGTTTCGCATTGCGGTCGCGCGATCACCGAGGCAACGGGAACTCGATACTCTGAAATATCTATACGAGAAAGAGCTTGCAGCAGAGTTACCCAACGGGTCTCTTTCTGCTCAATCGGCAGCCTGGTTTGCGGTCGCATCGGCCCTCATGAATCTCGACGAAACGATAACCAAGGAATAGCACGATGGCATCTCAGTCGATCATTCAAGACCGCCGTGGGTTCTTCCGCAACTCGGGATTTTGCCTCGGCACCGCGGCCCTTGGTTCACTTCTGAATCAGGCGACGGCCCCCGCCGCAAATCCAACCCCTTCGAGACATGGGAATTTGCCAGCTCGAGCCAAGAGTGTCATCTATCTGCACATGATCGGCGCGCCATCGCAGTTGGATCTCTTCGATCCGAAGCCTGCACTGGTCCAACATGATAACGAGGTCTGTCCAGAGAGTTTTCTAACCGGTCGACGGTTTGCCTTTATTGGAGGCGAGATGCGTTTGGCCGGATCGAGACAAAAATTCTCTCAGCACGGCCAATGCGGTCATTCCATATCGGGCATGTTGCCCTATCTTTCTAAAGTGGCCGACGAATTGTGTGTGGTTCATTCACTGCACACCGAAGAAATTAATCATGCACCGGCTCAGATTTTTTTGCATACTGGCTTTGGTCGAGGCGGACGGCCTAGTTTTGGCTCGTGGGTTACCTATGGTTTAGGTTCAGAATGTGAAGACTTGCCCGCCTATGTGGTGTTGCAAAGTGGAACGGCCGGAGGGGCTGGCTCCAGCATGTATTCAAGCGGCTTTTTGCCGAGTGTTCACCAAGGGATCCCATTTCGTACTGAGGGAGAAAGCGTTCTGTACCTTTCCAATCCCGAAGGCCACTCATCGGACAGTCGGAGACGCGTATTGGATGCGGTTGCATCGCTCAACGAAGTCCGGTTGGCAGATGTCGGTGATCCTGAAATTGCGACTCGCATCAGTCAATACGAAATGGCGTATCGAATGCAAACGAGTGTCCCCGAACTCATGGACCTCAAGGACGAAACGGCTGAGACATTGGAGCTGTACGGAGCCAAGCCAGGCAAGGGTTCCTTTGCAAACAACTGCTTGCTGGCCAGGCGACTTGTGGAACGCGGAGTTCGAATGATTGAACTTTACGATAGCGATTGGGATCATCACAACAACCTTGATAGCCGATTAGCGAGCAAGTGCAAGGACATAGACCAAGCTGCTGCCGCCTTGATCACGGACCTGAAACGCCGCAACATGCTAGACGATACTTTGGTGATCTGGGGTAGTGAGTTTGGTCGCACACCGTTGGCACAGGGGGTGGACGGCAACGGCAACAAGACAACGAGCGGTCGCGATCATCACAAAGATGCGTTTACGTTTTGGCTTGCTGGCGGTGGAATACGCGGTGGTATGTCGTATGGCAAAACAG
Source organism: Pirellula sp. (assembly GCA_031372345.1). GTDB lineage: Bacteria > Planctomycetota > Planctomycetia > Pirellulales > Pirellulaceae > JBKCUI01. The sequence goes on along the minus strand of JANMLD010000358.1, from coordinate 6,614 downwards.
ATGAATTTGGTTTTAGTGTTACTGAGCAGCCCGTTCACGTGCATGACTTGAACGCCACCGTGCTGCATCTCCTAGGGCTTGACCATGAACGGCTGACATTCAAATATCAAGGCAGGGAATTTCGCCTCACCGATATCGGCGGCCATGTCCTGACCGACCTGATATTTTAATCTGCCGGTCGCCCAAACGAGTCCCACTCTCTCAAACAAAGGGAGAGCGAGGCTCCTGCCGAGCTTGGCGCCGCCCTGGTTCGGCAGGAGCCTCACTCTCCCGAGTAATGAATTGGTGGAACAAAGTCGCAGTAAACATGTTTACAGTGATGGCCTCACCCTCCTGCGTCCCACTCAGGTTGAATCAATGCAGGGAGTGGCACATGACCATTGCGGTACAAGACATTGTAGGCGCAAAATGGAATGATATGCCCAGAGGGCAAAATATGATGCGTGCAACACTTCATCACGCGGCGAACGTCGAAATTGTATGCATCGAGAAACGACGTGATGGTGATACGGAAAAGCTGCTCGCCTCCAATCTGCTTTTGCAATGCCTGTTCGAAGAATCGCTCTTCAACGGATTGCGATGCGCTACTCGAAGTCGAACAGGAATTTGCAGAATCTCGAAGGACGGAAAGTGGGCTACCGTTAAGGTTCGGTTCGATCGCAACGGGAGCCTCGCAACACCCTGCTGGTCCACAACAATTGTTCCGAGCTAGGTATTGCTGCACCAGTCGTTTGCCTTCATCGCGAGTGAACGACAAACCATTTGCCAACAAGTCCAGGTTCAGCTTGGCATCGATGAATCGGGTCAACGGCACTAGCTCTCCCTCATGCCGAAACGCAAGCGACAGCACATGGCAATTGGGATGGGCGCATGGGAGCGGAAAAAAGTCTTCGTCGCAATACAATCCACCGGATTGCTGGCAAAGCAATTCGATGCAATCTGGCGTAGTAATGCGATGTTCCAATTCCTCCGGCAAGAAGTGTCGCCCACTGTAGGTTGCCGGTTGGAGGCTGAGTCCTGTAACCCAAGGCCGTTCCCGGGCCACGTTCAGCAAATCCCCTAACTCATGCTCGTTGACGCCAGCTTGCAAGGCACAAACCAAAGTAACATGTAGTCCAGCCTTTCCAATATTGTCCAAGGCTTTGAGTTTGATATCGGCCAGCGGTTCGCCGCGCAAGGCCTGGTGAACTTGGTCCGATACACCGTCCATTTGCAGATAGATTTCAAGGCGATCCTTGTGAATTCCGAGCCGCTCGACAAACGCAACATCCTTGGCAAACCGAATGCCGTTGGTGTTGATCATGATGTAATCGATAGGCTGCGACAGGGCGTATTCTAGGATCTCCTCCAGTTGCGGGTGCGTTGTCGGTTCGCCACCCGAGATTTGCAAAACATCAGCTTTGCCTTCGGCTCGAACAAGGGCGTCTATGGCAGCGAAGGATTGTTGCACGGACTTGTGTTTGAGCCCCGGTCGACTGTCGGCATAGCACAATGGGCAGGACAAGTTGCAATTGTCCGTGATCTCCAGAACTGCCACGCACGTATGTTGTTCGTGCTCGGTGCACAGTCCGCAATCCAGCGGGCACCCTCGTGACGCTTCAACGAACGTCTTCTTGGGTAACTTGGGAGGCAAAGCGTAATCGTAGCGATCGTACCAACGACGATCGCTGCAAACTAAATCTTCGCGCAGTCCGTGTGTGGGGCAGCGTTTTCGGAAATAGACCCTTTTGCCACGCGCAATAATCTTGGCTGGAACGACGCTCAAGCACTCAGGGCAGAGACTTTGCGTTGTACCGAGAAAAGTGTAGTTTCTAGAATCGAGCGCAGTCAGCATCGCAGTGAAAGTGTCGAAAGGGGTGGATAAACAAACAATCGTTACGAAGAAGTAATATAGCAATAAATCAGACGCTTCTGGCTGATCGCCTTTACATTACGGGCGGCGACTGAGACTGAATTCCCGGAGGAAGCGTCGAGGCGCTGCGAGACGGTGCGTTTCTCGAATCGAAAGGGCCAACCATGGCTTTCCGCCGGCCAACGAAGATCGCTGCAACCAACAAGGCGAGGCCAATCGCATGAAAGCAACTGCCACCGATTCCAACAGCAGTCAGCCATTTGTAATTGTTATTCTGAATCAAATACGCCTGAATAACCGTTCCCACAAAAGTCGCAAGGACGAGAACTGCAATCCCTAGCAAAGTTAGAATCGACGGAAGTAAAGCTCGACGCATGAAAACTAACGAAAGAACGAAAGCAAACATGTACACAAGCAGTGCTGGTACTTGGTATCCTAGCTGGGTAATCATGTAGGGCACTATCGAATTGTTATTCATCGACCTCTCCTCGCTTTAAGAACGCATACGGACTGCATCGGAGTACGACGAAATCGCGCAATGGAATCCGTCTGCTTATAACACTCGGTTTGCTCCTTTGGCCGACGGAGTTAGCCAATGGGCCGATGGCATTAGCCGCGATTCAAATTCCAGGTTTCAAGTTCCTCGAGATTGAGTCGGATAGGAGATTATAGCCCGACGGGCCTTAACATATTAGCCCAGGGCAGGGCGCGGCGCCACTCCGGGCATGCTATTTTGTTTTGCCCCTTCAGGGCAACGTGGGACGTTTTGCAGTTACCCAGGGCGGCGCTTCGCGACGTTTCGTCGCTCCGCTCTGCCCTGGGCTAAGATGGCGCTGCCCCATTCGGCCATTCGGGGCGAATGAAGAGGCATAAAGCCAACAGCATGACAATGCCCCCGAGTTTACTCGGGGGATATTTACCACCTCTCTAGAGAAAACGGTCAACACCCTCGGCATAAAGCCGACGGCATGGCAATGCCCCCGAGTTTATCTCGAGTTTATCTCGGGGGATACTTACCACCTCTCTAGCAGCTTGAGATGCCGGACTTGCGTCTCGGAGAGACGCAACTACTTTCGGCCCGCCGAGTGAGCTCCCACACCACGAGCAAATGCGGCGATGTCGATGCGAGTCGCTCCGGCTTTTCGCAATGCGCGGGCCGCTTCGTGAGCTGTGGCTCCGCTCGTAACGATGTCGTCCACGATCAAGAACTTTGCTCCCTGGATGGCACCGATCGGCTTGCATCCGAAGGAGTCTACTAAGCCGGTTCGCCGTTCGACAATCGTTTTGGTCCCTTGCTTGTCCGTCCACCTCGTTCGAACAAGCCAATGCCGCCGGATGGGTATCGCAAGTTCGCGTGCAATATTTTCGGCAAGCACTTCCGCTTGGTTGTAACGGACCGTTACTCTTCGAAACCAGTGCTGCGGAATTGGGACAATGAAGTCATAGATCTTCGGATCGAAGAATTTATTAGCTTGAAGCCAATTTCCCACTCTCTTGCCTAGTTCGATTGCCAGCGACTCGCAATTCTGCTGCTTGATCTTTCTCGCGGCACGGGCAGCAAGCCCAGCGTAAGCCGTGTAGCAGTAAGCATGTCGAAATGCCCACCTGCGTCGTTCGCAGTAAAAACACGTTTTGCCAACCTCGACCAGAGTGCCGTGGGCTGCTGGCAAGGGGGCACTGCATCGCAAGCACCCCGATTCGGTCGGTCGAATTTGGGTTTGGCATTTTGAACACATCGACTCATGCTCGCAATCCACGATGGGTTTGGAGCAGAGCAAGCACATACGTGGGTACACAAGGTCGACAAAGGGTCGGTACCATCGATTCGCGAGCTTGAACTGGATAGGCCGAAACGGGATCAAAACGGGACGCTCCTTCCTTTTTTATTTCTTGGTCAACACCGCTTTCTTACGACTGGGATACAGTTCCGTGCAGATACCGCAGATTTTTCCGTCGCATCCTCGTGCGGTGCAGTGTTCGCGGCCATAAAAGATGATTTGAAGATGCAGCTTATTCCAAGTCGATTCATGGAATAGTTTCTTCAGGTCGTTTTCGGTTTGCACGACAGAGCGACCATTGGTGAGTCCCCAGCGTTGCGCCAGTCGGTGTATATGAGTGTCGACTGGAAAAGCGGGATGCCCGAAACCTTGGCTCATGACGACCGATGCGGTTTTATGCCCGACGCCCGGCAGGCGTTCCAACGCTTCGAAAGATTCAGGAACATTGCCGCCGTGTTCAAGCACCAGCATCGAAGACAATTCTTTGATGGCTTTGGATTTCTGTGGGCTAAGGCCACAAGGTTTGATGATTTCTCGAATCTTCTCAACGCTTTGATGGTACATATCAAACGGATTGTCTGCCAATTTCCATAGGGACGGGGTAATCCGATTGACCATTTTGTCGGTGCACTGGGCACTTAGGAGCACCGACACCAGCAGCGTGTACTTGTCCGTGTGATCCAATGGGATAGGTGTCTCAGGATAGAGACTATCCAAGCGAGATTGGACTTTTTGCGCTCGTTCGGATTTCTTCATGATTGGGGTGGTTGTTAGTGTCGTCTTTCGCTCCGCGAAAGTGCGCTTGGAAATCGCAGTTTCGCGGAGCGAAAGGCGACAATGCTAGATTCTATGCGATCGGCTAGGATAGATTACGGGGTGCCGAAAAAAAGCTCGTCCGTGTACTCTTATCAATTCCAAAAGCAACACCAACATCGGTTTCCAGAGAAAGCAAATCATTCAAATGTCCGTAAGTAGCCCCGCAGTCAACGCCAATCCAAAACGTTCCGAAGTGCCTGTCAGCGAAACTTGGGACTTAAGCAGCCTGTTCGAATCGGACGAGGCTTGGATGGAGGTTCTAGCGCAATTTGACAAGGAAATCGCAGGTTTAGCTCAGTTCTCGGGCCGACTCGGCGAATCGGCTGAGATCTTGGCACAATGCTTAGCTTTCGATGTCAAACTGGATCGGCTTGGCGAACGGTTGGGGACATATGCTTTCTTGAAGACGACAGAGGACCAAGGCAATAGCCACTACCAAGGCTTCGTCGCACGGTATCAGAACCTTGCGACCAAAGCTGGCCAAGCCGCCAGTTTTGTTCGGCCCGAGATTTTGTCCATTCCACAAGCGAGAATGGATAGCATGATGGCCGAGGAATGCCTAAAACCTTATTCCTTGGTCTTAGAGCGTATCAATCGCTATCGCAAGCACACCCTTAGCCAGCCTGAAGAAAACTTGCTGGCCATGCAAGGCGAGATGGCTCAAACAGCCAACAAAGCGTTTCGTCAATTGAACGATGCCGACCTCAAATTTGGCGAAGTCGTCAATGAGCACGGAGTCGCAATGGAGCTAACCAATGCGTCGTTCAGTTCGTTTCTTATTTCGCCGAATCGCGATGTCCGCAGGAAAGCATTTCACCAATACTACAAGCAGTTTCACGGGCACGAGAACACGCTTGCCGCCACCCTGGCTGGCAGCATTCATGGGGATGTTTATTATGCAAAAGCTCGCAATTTCGCCAGCGCGCGAGAGAGTTCGCTGTTTGCCGACAATGTTCCGTTGAGCGTCTACGATAATTTGATCACAGCTGTTCGGAATCGTTTGCCGGAAGTACATAGTTACTTTGACATGCGACGAAGAAAAATGGGGTTAGCGGACATCCACCATTACGATACGTACGTGCCGGTGCTGTCGGCACAGCAAACGCATCACACTTGGGATGAAGCGATTTCGGTCATCATGAAGTCGCTCGAGCCGCTTGGTCAGGAGTATGGCCAGGCTCTTGAAAAAGGCTTGCGAGGCCGTTGGTGCGATCGCTATCCGAATCAGGGAAAGCAGAGCGGGGCCTTTAGCTGCGGCACCTACGACGCAGAGCCCTACATTTTGATGAATTTCAAGTCGAATGTGCTCAACGACGTCTTTACTTTGACGCATGAAGCGGGCCATTCCATGCACAGCTTCTATTCGGCCGCCAATCAGCCTTTTCAATACTACAACTATACGATCTTCGTGGCGGAAGTGGCCAGCACGTTCAATGAACAGTTGCTGGCTCACTACATGATCCAGAACGCCAAGACCAGGGAGGAAAAGGCTTCGATCCTCAATCACGAGATTGATAGCATTCGCGCAACCATCGTAAGGCAGACCATGTTCGCGGAGTTCGAGAAAATTACCCATGAAATGGCGGAGAGTGGCGAGCCATTGACAGTCGCTAGCTTTAAGTTGGTTTACAGGGAATTGTTGACCGCCTATTTCGGTCCCGATTTCGTGGTGGACGAGGAGCTGGCCCTGGAGTGTTTCCGGATTCCGCATTTTTATCGAGCGTTTTACGTTTACAAGTATGCGACCGGCTTGTCGGCCGCCATTGCGTTGTCCAAGCGAGTGCTTGAGGGTGGCAAGGCTGAACTTGACGACTATTTAGGTTTCCTTAAGGGTGGCTGTTCGAAAGACCCGTTGGATTTGCTCAAAGGGGCTGGGGTGGACATGACGCAGCCAGAGCCTGTGGAAACAGCCTTGGTCCAATTTGGCGATTTGGTTAAGCAGCTCAACGAATTGATTTAGGCGAGCGGTAGAATGGAGTATCCCAACCCGAAGCGTAAGCGAGGGACAAAAACGCAGGTCCCTCACTTACCTGTCGGGTTATGATTGGCTTCTTTACTTCGTAAATTCGCCCCAAAAGTCAAGGTCCGAGGGCCGGACTTCGACTTGTGTAGAAAAATGCGTGCCAAACCCGATGATTAACCCTTGCAGGGTTTGGCACTGCATCGCT
>JANMLD010000349.1:0-7878 GCA_031372345.1 Pirellula sp. | reverse complement strand
GGGGAGCACCTTCCAGTATGCGCCGAGCACGTCCAGATCACGCACCGGGATGCCGCCCCGCAGGTGACCGTCGATGTCCTGCAGGTCCTCAGGCTCGCTGCTGTCGATGTAGCGCGGCAGGTTGAGGTTGAAGTCGTTCTTCGGGTCGGCGATTTCGGCGACGGAAACCATGCGGGCGTAGCGCGGGTCGCTTTCGTCCTGCCGGGTGAAGGTGTCCACGATCTTATGGAGATCCTGTTCGCGGAGGCGGTTCTTCGGGCCGTCTTTCTTGAAGCCCTTGGAGGCATCGATCATAAAGATGCCCTTGCGGGCGGTGGCGTTTTCCTTGTCGAGCACGACGATGCAGGCGGGGATGCCGGTACCGTAAAAGAGATTGGCGGGCAGACCGATGATGGCCTTGAGATAGCCGGAGCGAACGAGCTGCTGGCGGATGACGCCTTCGGCATTGCCCCGGAAGAGGACGCCGTGCGGGAGAATGCACGCGCCTTTGCCTTTGCTCTTCATCGAGCGGATGATGTGCAGGAGGTAAGCGTAGTCCCCCTGTTTCGTCGGCGGCACGCCCCAAGTGAAGCGATGGAAAGCATCAGACGACAGAATGAGGCCGGTGCTCCATGACTTATCGGAGAACGGTGCAGGGGGTGAGGAACTGCCCCTTGCTCTTGCCGCTATCGATAGCGAAGTGCCGCATGAGATACTCATAGGCATCCCCCAGGATGTCATCGTGTTCGGCGCGGTTCTGCGAGAAATCCAACTCGGGCTTTTGGAAGATGCTGACCAGGTTGGTGAGCCGATCGACCATCGCCTGCCCTTCGCCGAGTTTGTTTGGATCGTTAAAATCGGGGAAGTCGCTGCGGGCAAGGCGTGGATTTGCGTCGACTAGCGGGGCGATGACCTGTTTGTTGATCTTGTCGCCAATGTCGACCTTGCCCTTGAGGGCGATCATATCCTTGAAGCTGGCTCCTTTAGTAATAGTGACGGCGGGGGCGAAGTCATCGGAATTGCCCCACTTGTCGGAAACGTATTTGATGAACAGCATGAACAGGACGTAGTCCTTGTACTGGCTTGTGTCCATGCCACCGCGCAGTTCATCGCAGGAGGCCCAGAGCGAGGAGTACAGTTCAGATTTCTTGATGGCCATGAATTATCGGGCTAGCGGTGAGAATGCGGGCGTGTGGCTGTTAATGGGGGGGCATCCCTTCGAGCCGGATGTTCGTTGTTTTTATCTGGAAGCAAAGGTTGGCAGCAATCAAGTTAGCGTTATACATTCACGGGTTGTTCCACCTTTTTCAGGAACTTTTCGAGATCGCTCGGTTTGAACAATCGGTAGCCATTGGCGGGATTACGATGCATTGGGATTTCGCCACGTTCCGCCCAAGTACGAATGGTTCCCTGCGAAACACCAAGTATTTCAGCGGCTTCGGCTACCTTTACATACTCGCACAGCTTAGTCTTCATCGTTTGAGCCGCTTCCGTAACCCCGAGAATGAATGGGCTAGAGTCTAACAAAGGCTACAGGGTTTTAATAGCACGCATACAGTACTGCTGTGGCGATGACACCGAGAGTCAGGTAATACGCTTATAGAAGCAATGCCATTATTGTCCGACGGTACGATAAATTGCGACTCGCAGTTTGGCGACGATGCATAAGGAGCAGCGGGACTTACCAGAACCAAGCGGGGCTTAGCGGCACTACCAAAGCCATGATCGACGACTGGTCCAAGGAGGGCGGAATAAATCGCCCTCAAGGATCAACCATTGTGGCTCAAACTCGCGAAGAAGCGGATCGCATCAATGCAACATGCCAGTCAGAACGGCTGCAAAAAGGCGCAATCTCGCAACAAGCGATTCGCTTTGGAGACATAAACTTGCACATCAATGATCGACTACTTTTTACCAAAGCCATCCCCGGGCAAGGTGTACGTAGCGGAGATATGGGTACCATGGTCGCGGTGAACGATAGCAGAACCATTGAAGTGCAGTTGGACAAGCAATCCGCAAAAGTAACCCTCGATTTGGCAACACTATCCGATCGGGACATTACGCTTGGATACAGCACGACCGCTAGCCAGATCAAGGTCCAAAGCCTCGGAAGAGTATACATCCAAGCTTGCAACATGATCGTGAGTCAACATTCTGAATACGTCGCCATCACCCGACAATCTCCAAAAGTAAAGGTCTACCAGAATGTTGCTAGCGCAGACGCAAACCTGTTGACGGTGGCTGAATCGACGGAAAAGAAACTGCAACCAACGCCAGATCAGAATCAATCGCATTCGAACCGCCTATCCATCAGTCGCGGCGATAGCTAACTCAAGAAGGATCCCATCAACGAATTTCGACACCAAACCGCGATTCCGAGACTAGGATCGCAAGGCTTATCGGGATCGGTCGGGCTACAAAGCAGCCGACTTACCAATGCCGCAGGGCTCACTCTTTCATTCCTACCAAAGCTCCTAAACATACTCGCGAATGAGCTCCGGTTTGGGTGACGATTGGGTGACGGTGCGGGTAAGTGGCCGGTGGTCCAGACAGTTTTAACCTTGAGGTCGCTTCAGCCTTCGCGAACTTCAAGAACCGCAAATTGCCGTCGGTTCACTTGGCGTAAACACCGAAGGCCCTCATGCATAATCGGATGGGGACTCATATTTCCCAGCCAGCCACCTGGCAACTTGACCTTGGTGAAGGCAACATCATCACTTGCAGCCGCAAAGAACGAAGCACAAACCGGCATAAGCAACTCCTGGAAGAGAAACGAAGCAAAACAGGAAGCAGTCGACAGCAACCAGAATTGCGTTAGTCAACACAAATCGATCGCCATATATGGCTGAGCGGGGATTTTGCGCCAGATATGCGGGGGATTTTCGGGAGTTGTGCGTAGCGCTATTTCGCGAAGCTAGGAACCTTACGCGGCGTGTGCAGCACCTTAAAGTTCTAATACCTCTCCATAAGGGAAGAAACATGAAAACACAAATTGGCATCTGGTGGGATAATGGCCGACAGATCATTGCGTTCCCTGTACCGGTAGGTAGCCCTAATCCTTTGACGGGACTGTGTGACAGCGATGACTCCCACAACGATTGCTGGCCGGAGGCGGCAATGCAGTTGGGAGCCTCTTCGGGCGATGAGTACTTTTCGGTTCCGCGTGGACGGGTCCTGTACGATCCCACGAATCGCAAATCGATTATCTATCATGGTAACCGGACCGATGAGACCAGATTGACGTTGATCGCTGCCAAGTTCGGACTCGAACAATGGGAAGCACGAAAAGATGGCCACTACATGATGGGCTCTGCCGCAGACCATTTCTTTGATGAAGAATAAATAATTGTCACCTGCACACGGGGCTCCCCTATGCGATAAAGAATGTTGGCTCTACAAGTGTAAAGCCATGATCTTGTAACCAAATGAGCGTTGTGACCCGTGGTCAACCGATGTTTTCAGTCAGGTCTTAATGATCGGGCACTACTTTGGAACGTGAGGTCCGTTTCTCACGCGTCACGTTTGGATTGGTTTTCCCTTTCGACCCATGTGCCAAAAGTGCCAAACGGATCGCACCTTTTCGTTTGGCGATTGCCGAACGAAAGTGCTACAATAGTTAGATCGGCTTCCAGTCGATGGACCGTTATAGACTACATCGAATCAGAGGCGACTATGGTCATAAGCATTAACATTCCTGACGAAACCGAACGCATTCTGGCAGAGCAAGCTGCTATGCGAGGACAGTCGGTAGAGTCGTACGCCGCAGAACTGATTCATATGGGCGTCATCGGTAGTCGGACGTTTGCGAAAATCTTAGCCCCGTTCCGTGAGCAAGTCGCAAGTTCGGCGATACCTGATACTGAGCTTGATAACCTTTTCGAAACAGCACGCAACGACGTGTACCATGCCAGGCAAGGGCAAAATTAGTTGGGTAAGCGTCGTCGTGAAGATCCCTGGCGGGATATTGGCAAGCAGCCGAGTGATGACGGAGAGTAAGATTGCCCGGCAAATCCACTTTCCTTGGCTCAGCCATCAACGGCCTGTGCACCCGCACGAATCTTCCGTTGCGGGTCCGCGACAAGCACGAGGGATTCGTTTCGCAAAGGATTCAAATATTGGATGATCCAGTCGCCAAGCAACAATGGTTCTTTCTCTTGGTGGTTCCTTTAAAACAGCACACGAAAACCGGCGGCCTCGAAGTGTTTGTCATTGGTAAACGCCTCGATGATTCCAAGCCGACGCATCACAACGAACGAAACTTGATCAACGATTCCAGCTTGGCACGTATCGCCAGTTGAGTAAGTCTTCCATGCCTCGTCCCAGTCGCTTACTGTGGGAAAGATGACTTCGTTGCGTTGTTCCAGATAGTCTCTCAATAGGTTGGGTTGCTGCCGATAGGTTCGGCGGGCGGCGGTATTTCCACACTCAAGCAGAATGTAGCTAGTCGTAATGAACGAGTGGCGTTTTGATTTAATATTAACTCGAATGCGGCGATTGCGGTGTCGTGCCATTGATCGGCACGATTCCACATCGCGACGAGCCCGACCGTGTCTAAGAAAATCGCAGTCATTCTGGATGCTCGTTGTGATTAGCCGCATCGTCTGGTTGGCCGCCGTCGAAGCTCGTGGTTAAGACCGAATAGACGTCATCCAAGGTCGGACGATCGGAATCCTCCTTGACGGAGCGAACTTCGAATTCGACCTCGCAATGGTCGGGTAGGTCAACGGCTTCGGTTGGACGAAACACGCCGTTCTCGTAAATCGCATGGATTGTTTTCGTCATGTTAATTGACCTTTGGGTTATTTACTTATTTACTGCACGTTAGGCAAAAATGTGAGGGGATGGAATAGTCTGGTTGGTCCATGTCATGAAGCAAGTGCCAGGAGCCGGTCGAATAGTGGTTTGATTTTCGAGTGGTTCGGGTCCAGACGCAGTTCCATCGAAAATCGTTCCGCCAGCATTTTTGCACGTATCGAGCGGCATCGGTCTGCGTGTCGACTTCTCGGCCCATCAACTCATAGAATTTGGCAATCGCATCGGATTTATTTCTCCCGAGCGAAATTTGCTTATCGAGCAATACCAACTTTTGGTCTGCTCACTGAAAAACGGTTTACTCTCCCGTGACATGGTTTACTCCGCGATTCGTGCATTGATTCGTGCATTTGCCCGAATCAACAGTCGCGGACCAGGTCCAAAAGAGTAGTTTTCCCTGGAAAAAATAAAATCGGGCCGGCGGGATTCGAACCCACGACCTCTACCACCCCAAGGTGAGAAAAGGTTGTTGGTTTAGTGCGGCACTTGTAGGACATTTGGTTTGATTCCCAGGGAAAATGCACGAAAAAGGGGCTTCCCCAACGCAAACTCAATTGCATCCAAATTGGTCAAAAAGGGCCAATTGTGTGTCACTTTTGTGTCACTTTTTTGAGTCACCTCGTAACGGGGTAACAAGCCAATGGATCGTTGGTAGTGTGATGTTCCTGGCATAAAGTACACCAAACTGGGGTCGAACATGAAACCTTCGGTTCGGTTGAGACGAACAGGTGTTCTAGAGCTTCGATCAAGCTTTGCAAACAGCTGTTTTCCCAGGGCTTTTGATTGGCTCTCGCTTGGAAGAAACGACGACCAACGCAGATATCGCGGATAATCGGGGGAACAAAAATGGACTACGGTAGTCGAATCCGCTCAAATCGAACTCCCATAACAACATCGGATAGATGACATTCTCGCAAGCAAACTTGATGCAAAAGAACCTCGTGGCGGGAGGAACCAATCGAACTTTTTTCTGACCTCTGTTGAGGCTTGGGCGCCCACGACTCTGCTTGTTCGGTCACCCGGGTGAACTTTTCATCCAGTCGCACATTCCATCGTGCGAACCTCTTTACTGGCGTGGATCATCAATTGATCTTTCTCGATGGTAAGTGTCCAGACGGGCTGAATTTTTTCGACAATGAATGTTTCAAAATCGCCGTGATTGGGAAAGAGTTCGGCAATTTTCCGATTGATCGAATCTGGAAAGCGCAGAGAGTCAATTCGATAGTACAGGAAAATCTCTGCGATTTTTGGGCAGTCGGTCCTGAAAGACTGGTGTCTCCCAGCGCTGTCGGTCCAATAGAACTGGATAGACATTACTTAGGTCCCTTCAATCCAATTGCCCATTTCATTTCATCTAGCACCTCCCTTGCAATTTCGCGAACTTGGCGTGCTCCGGACTCGACAGCGTGCAACAACTCTTCATCCGCAATTGTCTGATAACGCAAACGAATCGGTTCGATCATTGCAACAATGTCTGATGCGAGGCGTTTCTTCATCTCGCCAAAAATTTTCGCGTCGCCAGACTGAAATCTCTCCATGTAATCTGCGTGTACCTCGAGCGGACAGCAGAGTTCAACGAAACGAAACAATGCGGTAGTTCCTTCCGCGAACTCGCCACCGATAGTTGACTGTGTTGGGATTCGCTCCACTTTTCTTAGAACGGTTCGAGGATCATCGAGAAGAGAGATCGTGTTCGCGTCACTCTTCCCCATTTTTTTGCTACCATCAATACCTGGAACTCGACACGGATGCGTGAGATTTGCATTGGGGATTTTTAGAATATTGCTATTGCTAAATTGGTGATTGAATCTCCGAACTGCTTCGCGAGTCATTTCGATATGCTGAAGTTGATCTTCACCAACGGGAACCAAATCGGCTCGAACGCCGATGATGTCCGCAGCCATCCAGATTGGATATATCAACATTGATGCCGGAACCTCACCAGCGTCTTGACTGATCTTTCGCAACCGATCCTTGAAGGTGTTGCAGATTTGCAAGCGACCAGTTTTGAAGCACGTCGCGATCAACGACGCGATGTAATGCAGTTCATCGATCTGGCTTTGGAAATAGAGAACGCAGTTATCGGATGGCTCCAAGCCACAAGCGATATAGGTCTTTGCAACCTCAATGGACCGTTCATACACGTTTGATGATTTGGTTGCTTCCGTCAATGCGTGAACATCAGCGACGAAAAAGAGAAGCATCGGTGCAATTTCACGAGCGCCAAAAACTGAACAATTGCACCCAGAAAATTCCCAAGGTGAAGTTGCCCGGTTGCACGAATGCCAGATACGACGGTACGCAAAGACTCGTTCATTGTTGTTCCGCTTTATTCAGAATGGGAAAGGGCTGCATAAGATATGCGGGTAGGTTTGAATCGTTGACAGCCCGAAGGTAGCTGTTGGCAGCCGCAGTTCCATGTCGTTGCTGCCCGCATCAAGTGATCGCCCAGGCATTTCACTCAACATGCTACATTGGCAAAATGGATCGGTACAAGAGTGGGGCGTAACTGGAGTTAGGACACGGTCCGGTGCTTTTACGGCAGTTTCGCTACGGAGCTTCGCAGAAGATATAGTGAATACAGACCTCATGATATATCAGTCTTTTTTTGAAGTTATCACAACTAAACAATCAGGTCGATAATCGAGCGGATCTTCTCGGAGAGACGTTCTCCAGCGACTGGGCGAAATCGTACTTCGAAGGCATTAACGACTGCTTCGTACTGTCTGATCGCAGCTCGCGACTCGGACGTGTCGCATGCCTCAAACCCTTTGAGCTTGCCCTCTACGTCTTCTTCGACAGTCAGCAAAATTCTGTTTTCAAGATCATCAGTATCGGCGATGTATGGGCAGACTCGCGGGCGATGACGAAGACTCGTTCTGCCAGCTAGACCGTAAACAAATTGAAGGTCGTTGGAGTATCGGCGATATAGCTGATCGAAAAAAGTTTCGACCTGTACGATTGAAATTGCGAAAAGTTGAAATGCTAGCGTGATTCGCTTGTGATATCGTAGCGTTTTTGTGGTTCGTCACGACTCTATCTTGAGGATCAAAACGATGGCTCGAAACTTGGAAGTATCGATTCGAA
>JANMLD010000306.1:0-6784 GCA_031372345.1 Pirellula sp. | reverse complement strand
GTTTTCCCGGGCTTTTTTTTGGGTTTTTCGAAACCACGGGGTACCCTCCGCTACCGTGGGTGGGCCGCCGTTTTGCCCCATGCAAAAGCCGGCGGCCCAGCGATAGAGAAGGAGGCGTTCTAGCGCGTAGTGAAAAGCCGAACGATCCGCAGGTCGAGCCTGCGGGATTTGGTTTAAACGATTGCGGATTTTGGTGGCGATCACCGAGAAGTGTCGGATTTTCGCTCAAAATCGAGCTTGCATTCCCTTGTCCGGCCAACTGAGTTCGGCGTTTTTGACCGGAGCTCAGAATCATGAACCGGCGAACTATGGTTGCCTGAGTGCGTTGACGATCGGCACAGTGGCCGCTTGAATAGCCGGGGCAATTCCGGCAATGAGTCCTACAATCATCGATACGACACCGCCTGAAATTGCAAGCGTGGATGTTGGACGAAAAGCGATCGTAGCGCCCTCGGCACCAATCGCAAAACCACCTAAGCTCAGCGAAATCATTGCAAGCAACGTACCGAACAATCCACCGAACACGCACAATAAAGTGCTCTCTGTCAGCACCAGTCGCATCGTGGTTAAGGGACGTACTCCGATCGTTTGAAGTACGGCGTACTCTTTGATGCGATCTTGCACGCTCATCACTGTGGTAGTCGCAACTAAGGACAACACTAGACCGACGCAGGCATAGCCGAGCCAATGTGCAAAGCCAATCAGGTCGACTAGGTCCGAAAGTGTGCTGGCTTGAAAAGCTCCTTTTCGCCGAGTTTTGGTTGCCACGGAGCCTGAACGGAGAGTCGCGTCGATTGCGGCCGCAACACGATCCGGATCGGCTTCATCACTCAACATGACTTCGTGTTGAGTCACAAGGCCGGCCGCGTCAAGTCCACGCGTGTACTGAAGAAACGCCAGGCTTGTATAGATTAAGTTTTCTTCTGACGGGACCGTTGATTCAAAGATTCCCGCGATGCGCACGGATAGATCACCGATGGAGAATTGGTCGCCAACTTTCAGGCCTCGGCGATTCGCAATATTTCTTCCAACAATGGCAGCATTTCGCTGTGATTGAAACTCCTGCCAGTTGCCACTTAGGAGCTTGATGGGACGCGACTTCTGAATCTGAGTCGGATTAGACCCGTTAAAAACGATAATGTCCAAGCTTGCTCGACAGTTATTGGTCCACACTTGAATCGGCATGACGTCGCGAACTCCAGGAACCTCCCTTATCTTGCGCGAATAGTCCTCCGGCAATCTACTTGTGGTAGGGCAAAAGCGATTCTCTTGAAAAACGATTAAGATTCGATTCGCATCGAAACCGGTCGTCAGTCGATGTAGCCCCTCCTGCACAGAGCCTACGAGGCAAAATACAAACATGGCTACTGCGGATCCTGTGACCGTCAACAAAGTTCGAGTGCGATGACGCCAAAGGGTCTTAAGTACATAAGAGATCATTTAACGACTTCCCCTGTTCGCTCCAAGAACTTGCCTCGATTGAGGATCAATTGCCTCGATGCGATCGAGGCAACATCGATATCGTGGGTTACCATTAGCATGGTGATATTCAGTTCGCGATTTAGACGCTGCAGCAACACTTGAACTTGTTCGCTTGTCTCGGCATCTAAACTTCCCGTGGGTTCATCCGCTACAACAACTTTAGGGTGGGCAACGATGGCTCGCGCGATACCAACCCGTTGCTCCTGGCCGCCGGAAAGCTGACGTGGATAGTGACTCGCGCGGTCGATCAGGCCAACCGCCTCGAGGGCCAATTCGACTCGTTGTCGCCGCTGTGAAGAAGACAGTTTTAGTAGTAGCGTTGGCAGCTCGACGTTCTCATAGGCGGTAAGCACAGGGATCAGGTTGTGCGTTTGAAAGATGTAACCCAGATTCGCTGCACGCCAATCAGCCAACTGCGTACGCGAAAGTTGGGTTACATCAGTACCATTGACAGTGATCGTACCTGAGTCTGGGCGATCAATGCCACTCACCAGGTTAAGCAGCGTACTTTTACCGGTGCCACTTGGTCCCATGAGTGAGACAAACTCGCCCATTTCGATATCCATACTGATATTATCGAGCGGAATAATCGTCTCGTCACCTTTACGAAAGCTTTTACTTACACCACGAAGTTCTACGAGTGCCATCTATTTCAATCCTATCGTCATATCATCACCGGTAACTTTTACCCTTGCTCCTTCACGGAGACCTTCCATTCCAGTGGTGATCAGTTTGTCTGTTACTCTAAGTCCCGATTTAACCGCGACGAGATCATATCCACTTTTACCGTCTAGCTCGATGGTTCGTTTTCGCGCTATAGACTTCTCATCCACAATCCACACAAAAGAAGTGGACTCTGTTGTTTGCAGCACTGAGCGGGGAACGAACATTCGCTCTGCTTCACTTGGTGAGAGTGGAGCGTCATTCTTAGGTGCAAGAAAAGTAGCCGTTACCAACATTTCAGGACTTACAGTTGACGGTGGATCGAGCAATTCCACTTTTACTTCAAGAGTATTTTTTTGAATGCTGGCAGAGCTGGTAGCTTGCAGAACGCGACCATGAATGACTTGAGATGAAGATGCAGTTTGGATTTCAACTGGCTGTCCTTGCGTCACCATCGGGACGTCTTCGAGGCGCACGTCCGTACGTACTTGAAGATTTTGAGGATCATACATCTCAACTACAGTGCTTGAGCTTTGACCGGCAGTCGTCTCTAACCCCATGACTCGCGATCCCGTTGCAGCGATCAATCGCAAAATGCGGCCATCAATGGGAGCGCGAACCGTATTTCGTTCCAAAGCCAACTCAGCTTGTCGCACCTGTAACTTGGCTTCGTCTTTATAAGCGTTCGCTGACTGTACCTTTGCTTCCGCTTCGCCCAGCTGACGTGTCTCTTCAACCAATAATTGCAATTGATGTTCGAGCACTGTCACCACGTCCTGAAGTGCGCTTACCTCTTGCTCCAAATTTGGCTTGCGCAGCTCCAATTCTCGCAGGTTTGCTGTGGCTACTGCATGATCGTTTTCTGACTTAGCGATGACATTATCCGAAATTGCTCCCTTGGCTGATTGTTTGCTCTGCTTGCTACTTAGCGAATACTTCCAATTTGCTTCGGCAGCTTCGATAAGAAACGGCAACTTGGCCAACTCAGTTTTCGACTTGGCCAAATTACTCCGCGCGTCTGCGAGCTGGACACGGAGATGCACGGGATTATCGAAGCGGACATGCGCTGCCGACAATTCTGCTTTAGCGCGATTGAGCTCGCCGTCCCGAATGGCGAGTGCATTCTTGGCCTGCAGAAGGGCCAGTTCAGCATCCATAGACACCAACCTCGCAATGGGCTCGCCCTTCTTTACTCGTTGCCCCGCCACCACTATCAGTTCTTCAATAACCCCCGGAGCCATCGCCGCCACGCTAATCGCCATGGGTCGCGGCTCGATCCATCCTGGAGCTTGGAAGAGCGTCGAACCAGCCTGTTGAAGCTCCGCTCGTTTGACAATCACAGGAATGACGGTCACTGAGCGGGCGGGTATTAGGCGATCACCAGCCGCCGCCACTAGCAACGCTAAAAAACCGGATAAGATCGCAATGGGCAACACAATGCGAGACACCCACCGCTTTTTGTGCTGAAGCGGTGGCTTACTCGGAAAGTGGTTGGTGGGAACCCGCTCTAGTGCAAGTTGGCTGAGATCTAGTGGTGACTTGAGCATGTTTACTCGCCTGGCCGAACAAAGACTTGGTTGGCGGAGACCGTCAAATTGCCTTGTTCATCGCGCTTCGCTTTGCCTTTCACGACGACGGTTGCAAGTTCCTTCACGTTCAACAGGTCGCGTGCGCTAGTACTCACTGGCGTGCCCGCTTCACCGACAATCTTGACGGTCGCAATATTGCTTTTCACGGCGTCCGTTTGACAGCAGTAGTCCCATGGAGTCGGACAGCCCTCTTCAGCAGCGCAAAATGGCACCTTTGGATCAACAATCGTGAACGCTGCCAGTCCGTCGACAAATGGTTTGCTCGAACCACCAATGCGGCCAACGAGCGTGACTTCTTGGCCATCCTCGATCTTTGCCCGAGCTTCACCCACAGGGATCGCTCCAGTGGGTTCGCTGGTTGCGAGGAAGGAGGATGCTGCTGGAGTAGCGCTTACTTTAGAGGTGCTAGTGTCTTTAGACTGGCAACCCACCGCACCTGCAACCATTGAAACCAACGCCAAAACTTGTAGAACTTTCATCGATACTCTCCATAATTAAAAACAGGGTAACAACTCAAACCGCCTTAAGACTAGCTGCGACTTCCGCACGCAGCGCCTTCAGTGCCGGAGGCAACGCGCCCACGACACCCAATAACAATCCCACGCCGCAACCGATCAAGATTGCGACGCCGTCGATGCGCAGTGTGAATGCGCCCATCGTGAATCTCACGGCCATGCCGTTGAGAAGCGTCAGTGCGATGAAGCCCGACACGAGAGAACCGGCCGCAGAAAGCAGCACTCCTTCTTGGATCAAGCTGATCAAGATAGCTCGGCGGCGATAACCGATCGCTTGCAATGTTGCGATCTCACGAACGCGGCCAGCAACAGCACCGTACATCATGTTCAAACCAGCGAATATGCCCGCGCCTGAAACCAGCAATACAACCATCCAAGCGAGCAAGCGAACTGGCTTATAGTGTTTTTGGAGTGTCGCGTAGTATTCCGTCTCGCGCATCGCACGAAGTTCAAGATCCGTGCGTTCTTTGCAAAACAATTCGACCTCGGCTGCCGAACTCTTTGGCGACAACAGTATCGCAACAAGACTGATGTCTTGACGTTTCGTTGCTGTTTGAAGATCTGCCAGTTTGCACCAAATTTCGGATTCGTAGGCTGCACCTCCAGCAGCAAATCGACCGCTAATCTTCCATTTGCGTCCTTCGAACTCGATACTCTTGCCAACTGCCATGGAATCTTTGCTACTACCAAGCTTGGCTGCTACCAGTCGGCCGACTACGACCTCGCCGTCGCCTGGCCATAGGCCGTCGATCAACTGGACCGACCTTCGGACCAGTGGAGTGGCTAGAGTTACTCCTCGAACCAACCCTAGGCCGCCTTCATTTCTGTCACTGTTCACCCGAGTGCCTGTGTACAATTCGGGTGATGCATGAGACAGACCAAATCGCTTTACTGTTCCATCCAAGCTTGAGGTCAGCAAGGATGGTGTTCGAGCAAGAATAGAGGAGTTCTCGATGTTCTCTTCAGAGTTGACGGAGTAAACCAACACCACGTTTTCATCTCCGCTGACTGCAAGTGATTGCTCAAGTCCTCGAATAAACCCAACCACGACGAACACCAGCATGACGACGGTGGCGAGTGCCATCATCGTAAGTGCAGTGCGCATTGGCCGTCGGGCAAGATTTCGAACGCCGTATTCCCAGGGAAGAAGCATGCGCAGGCTCTTACTTTGGCTTAGAAGTACAAGCTCTATGAGATACTTCGAACATTTCAAATCTCCAATTGGTAACTGCAAAGAAATTGAAGAACTTGGTGCAGCAGTGACAGTGCGCAGCTTCAAGTTCACATGGTTTAAGAACGGATTAGAAGTGCGATCGCGTAAGCCAGCGTTTTATAGCTCGGCCTAGAGGCTCGCTGACAACGCCGCGTGACTCAGATCTGCCAAGATTGACGCGCTATGCGCGCATCGCGACCCGAGTGACTATGTCCAGAGTGCTCAGACCATTGGTTATCAATGAATCCCGCCGAACGTGATGGTACGGGCATCGCCAGATGAATCGCTAAAAACCCGCCGTTGGCGTGTCCTGATTCGAATAGCTCGACGGGGTTTGCTACCACCGCCCCCTCACAGATACAACTCTTGCAGCCGCAGTCTTTGTCGTGGGGTTCTGTATCATCGGACACGGGAAGATCCTCGCAATGTAAGCAGCATTCACAGGATGCGCACGCGCTTTCAACACTGGACGACGAATGCGATTCACACGCAAGGCAACGCAGCGGGCAAGTCAACAAGTTGACGATCAAAATCAGCACGAAAAGCGGGGATTTCATCTTTACAAGGATAGCTCTTAAATCCGTCAGCCGCAACCTAAGACGCACGATCCTTGGCAAGCTGATCGAGGATCTCGCTCAAGAACGGGATGAATTCTCCCAGTCGTTTTGGCAAAATCTCGCTGTTGGGCATGTTCAAGCGGAGAAAACGGTTAAGATGATTTTCTTGTCTTCTTACTTTTTACTCCTGTTTAGTGCCGACTTTCCCAAGATTTCGGGACAAACGGTCCGGAAATTCGAATCTAACCTCTCGTATGTTTTATTTCCGCTACGAGCCGCTGATTGCTGTTGCGATGATAGCTTCACTATTCGTCGCTCAGTTTTCGCACGTACCTCACGTGCACGCAGGCTCGTCAGCAGAGGATAAATTCGAGCATGATAGCCGGGCACATGTTCACATTGGACACCGCGATAAGGGCTCACACGTTCATTCTCATGCCAATGGTCATTCCCATGGCCATTCGCAACAAAACAAGGCAAAGTGCAAACCTAAACCCCAGAGCTCAACCGTTGCGTCCAACGTCGATCACGACCACGACGCGTACTACCTGTCCCTGTCACCTTTATCTTTCTCGATTCGTACAGCACTTCAAGTCGACCAAATTCAATTGGTTGATTGTCATCTGTACGGTTATCCATTCTCAGGAAGCCCAATTCAGGCTTTCGATACCTATGATCTTTGGCATCCGCCCGACAAATACCGACACTGCCCTATCTATTTGCTAAATATGTCCATTCGCTGCTGATCGCACTTCGCACTCGCAT
>JANMLD010000302.1:0-10858 GCA_031372345.1 Pirellula sp. | reverse complement strand
TTCTTGAATGCGACGACCGTGCAGGGCGATAGTGCCACAGATCGGCTTACAGGCTCAACAGGACTCGATTGGTTCTGGGCGACAGTAGGCCAAGATACGGACGACAAGAAATCGAACGAGGAACGGAACTGAGCAGATTGGAATGTACCGCTTGAGCCTAAGACGCTAGCTCATTCTTTGCGACATAATCGGCTAGTACGGCTCAGGCTCAAATAGCGATTGACTGGCGCTAGAATGGACGCGGAGTTATAGGCGGGTTGCAGCTTGACAATACGCAATGGCCTGCTCCAGTTGCGACAGTCGGTTTTTTTCGTCGGCCCCAAGTTTGCCTTCGGCATCCAGCGAACCCAGCAGTGAGCGAGCACGGACGAAGTGTTCGATTGCCTGTACGAAGCGTTTTTCTTTTTGTTCAACCCGCCCTAACCCATGGAAAGCCATCGCTAGAGAAGCTATCACCTCTGAATCGTTAGGGTCCGCCTCGGAAAGCGATACGAGTAAGGAACGCATTTTGTCGAAACAGACTTGTGCCTCTTCTAACGAGTTCAACTCCAGGTGGACGTCGCCGAGCCCTTCGTACATCCCTGCCAGATCATATTTTTCTTTAGCGTCTTTGGGGTCAGCATCCATTATTCTTTCCTGAATAGCAACAGCTCGAAGATAATGCTCGAGCGATTCCTCCAACCGACCGAGTTTAGAGAACGCGTCACCGATTTTTGAAAACGATTGGCTAAGATCGCCTTGAGCTTGCATGTTTGCCGCATCCGCAGCAAGCTTTTCCCGAAATCCCAAAGCGGCTTGATATTGTTTTAGTGCTGCTTCCGGTTGGTTCGACCGAAGATACGTGTCGCCGAGATAGTCGTACGAAACCGCCAAGGAACGGCGATTCCACACACTGGTCGCATCGATCTCGACCAGTTTTCGAAGAAGCTCGTTTTCGCGGCTAAAGTAGTTCATCGCTTGCTCGGTCTGCCCTGAACGCAGACTTAATCCGCCGAGTCGTTCTAGAGGAATGACTAGCCAACCGATGTTGCTGACGTTGTTCGGATCGGCCGCGACGATTTTCTCTCGCACTTCGCTCGCTTGCACGTAATAATCTTTCGCGGCGTCGTACAATCGCAACTGCCGATGGGTGTCTCCGAGCCACACGATGGTCGACGCAAGCGATTGTTGGGCCTCGATGTTTTCAGGCTCGGCCGCAACTCGCTGCTCGCCAACCGAACGGGCTTTCTGGAAGTATGATTCAGCTTGTTCGGAAGAGCCTGTTTGTCGATAGACTTGACCAAGATTGTTGTAGACGACTTGCAAGTCCCGCAGGACGTTTGGATGGGGTGTATCGGATGCCGCAAGCTTTTCGCGAATTGCCAACGCCTTCTGGAAAAAAGCCAAGGCTTGCTCGGTCTTGCCAGATTTTCGCCCCAAATCTCCCATTCGCATGAAGGACAGTGACAACTGTCGAAGGGCCTCACAGTCGTCGGGCTGATTCGTATTAAGTCCATCGCGGATTCGGAGAGACTCGGTGTAGAATTCCATCGCCTGGTCACTTGCTCCCAGTTCGCGATGCAGATCACCAAGCGTGCTGAATGCTATTGCCAAATCGCGTTGAGCCCCTGGTGCATCTGGATTAACTGCGGCTAGTTTTTTTGCGATTTCAAACGATCGCTCGTAGTGTTGCCGAGCTGAGTCCGTTGAGCCCAGTTCACCCCCTGTGCCGAACTGCAGAAACATATCTCCAAGCTCGCGATGAGCGAGCATGGACTGGCGGTCCACTTTGGATTGCGACTCTAGATTGGTGGCGACTTTTTGCAAACCATCGAGGGCCGTCTTGAGCAAATCTTGCCGAACGGACTGGGCTGCGGAAACGCTCTTCAATTTATTCTGGATGTCATTGACGACAATCCGTAACGTTTCGAGAGCCAATGCACTTTGAGTTTGAGCGACACGAGCGTTTTCCATCGCTTCAGACTTTGAGGCCACTTCATGTTCGTTGGCAATGCGTAGATCGCTGTTCGCCCGCGAAACGACTACGACGACTATGCCTAAGCTCACGAGCCCCACTAGGAAGGCCGCCGAAACGCTGGCCACAACGATGCGATGACGTCTGATCCAGCGTCTAGCTCGTAGTACAAGCGGTTCCGTCCATGCGGAAATGGGTTCATCGGCCAACCAATTGTCTATGTCCGCCGCGAATTCAAGCGGTGTACTGTAGCGGTCTGCGGGGCGTAGCGACATCGCCTTTAGGCAGATTGCTTCGAGCGGTTTGGGCGTGGCTTTTTGAACTCGGCGCGGCAATGGGAAGTCACCTTGCAACACTTTGTTCAGCACTTCCCCGTAATTGCGGCCGTCAAATGGCGGTCGGCCAGTTAATAACATGTAGAGCGTCGCTCCCAAGCTAAAGACATCGCTTGCCGTACCGACGTCCTGGACGCGCCCGGCAGCTTGCTCGGGACTCATGTAGGCTGGTGTTCCAAGTCGAACGCCCTCGAGTGTTTGGAGTTCACCCTGCTTCGAACTATCCCCGTACGTGGGGATATGTGGTTCGCGTCGCACCTCGCTGCATTCCTCGGACTGGTTTTCTGAGCCACCTCTCTTCGGCGCTTGGTGTCCTGCATAATTCTTGGCCAACCCCCAATCCACGACCAATGTTTCGCCGTAGTCGCCAAGCATAATGTTGGCCGGTTTCAAGTCACGATGAATCACCCCCTGGCTGTGCGCATACGCCACGGTGTTGCAGACTGAAACGAAACGACTGAGCATCGGGCGAAGCGAACGGCCAAATTCCGATTCATTGCGGAATCCAGTTGGCGATGAGTGCAGTTTTCGCAAAGCTGCTTGCATGTTTTCGCCGCGAATCAGCCTCATCGAATAACAGGGGCGGCCAGAAACATCGTGACCAATACCGTGCACTGGGACGATACCAGGGTGTTCAAGCCGACTTGTGATCTCGGCTTCTTGCAGAAATCGGCGGCGGCTTTCCGGGTCGTGAACGTGCGAGTTCTGAATCACCTTGATCGCAACCTCGCGATTCAGTAACTCGTCTTGAGCGACGAGCACTTCGCCGAGGCCGCCTCTAGCATGCGAACGCAGTACCCGATAGTTTGATCGTGTGGAAATCGTCGACGCGTACTGGGCATTGCGGGTCGGTTCCGCCTTGGCTGTCGAAACCCCTAGGTACGTCCCGTCACGCACTGAGCACGGCTTCATCAGGGCGTCCATGGAACAGAGGGCTTGAATACGAAGGTTTATCTCGTCCGCCAAGTGCGGATCATCAGCGCATAGTTCCAATGCCGTAACCAACCGTCCTTGTTGGTTCAGTTGCTCCCATTGAAGCAATAGTTCACTCAGTTTGTCTTCGTTTGTCATGCTCAAAATTAGTCTCACTCTCAAGGCCGGAGTTCAAACACCTGGCAAGCTACCCTTAATCTCCCGATGAACCTTGATCCGCACCTGCTGCCAACGCCGCTGTATCGTTCGTTCCGTTACACCTAATAAGTTTGCGACATCCACCTGTGGCAATCCCTGATACCAGAGCATATCAAACAACTGGCATTCCTCTTCGGGCAAGGCGCTAACCCGCAAATGAAATTCACCCCACATCGCCAATTTACGAGGCTCCATTGTACTCTCCAACGCCTGAAACCCTTTTCGCGAAACATCGGATGCATTTCGATCCTCGAAATCCGAATGATGATGGGCGCCATGGCCCTCCGGTCCGTAGTAGTGGCGTGCTAAATCTACCAATTCGCGACGAATCTGAAGAGCAGCTAGCCCGATGAATTCTGTCACATTTTTTGGAGTGACCTGCTTCAACGCGCTACACAGCCGAAGCACAGCATTTTGAAAAACGTCTTCCGTATCCTCCCAACGATGAACGCTCGGAAAATCCCTCAACATTGTGCGTGTCAGTTGCAACAGTCGTTCACAAGCATTGTCGATGAGATCATCGCGTGCCCCACTGTCTCCGATCAATAGTCGATCGATGCAGTGTTGTAGCTCGTTGACAGTATTCGGCATAAAGGACTGCAATTCTCCGACGATTGGATTTGCATCGTGGCTCGGATTCTAAGGGCTGGCTTGACGCGCTATTTACTACGGCTTCTAGACACTATCCTACGCGTGCCGACGGACTTTACTGCGCCTTCGCAGCGCTTTCGCATCGTTTAAGTGTCATTAGCGCGAAAGCTGTTCCATACGGACGGTGGTAATCGTACAGGGGATAATCCCACCACGAACCGTCCTTCTCCTGCAGCTTCAACATCACGTGCAAAAGCTGTTGCTGCAATGGTGCTCGCTGCTCTTCGGGCACTTGATCAATTCCATACGCCGCATAGTAGTGCCCGTAGTAAAAGAAGTAGCCAGCCACCATGAACCAGGACTCGTGCGGGATGGGGCGTTTACGGCCAATATCCAGCCAAAGATTTCGAGAAAACAATCGATTGACCCATGCCACCAAAGCTTCATCGCTTACCGAGGGATCCTTGTACAATCGCAACACGACATTGCAAGCTTGACTTCGTCCAACACTTCCACCTGGTTTGTTGATGTCCACGTTGGGCAAAGTGCGAAAGTCCTCTGAATAGAGATAAGCCAAATCTGGACGTTGCTGTCGCCGGATCACATCCAAACCGCGATCGATCAACCGTTGTGGTACAATGGCTCCTATCGCTTGTGCTTGATACAAAGCAAATAGAATCGTCGCCGTCGTAAAACTGTTTGGTTGCGTTGTGGGCTTCTGAAGATGAAGGTCAAAATCGTAGTAGCCCCAACCACCATGGACCGACTCGTAACGACTTAGGAGATCGATCTGACGCGTGATCTCTTCCATGAGACGAACTTGCTTTTCGGTGTTCGAAGCGTGTCGCTGATGCAATCGTACGAGGGCTTCAATTCCATAAGCATGCCCCCAAACATTGTAAAGTGCATCCTGATTCGCGCGGCGCAAATGAGTCAAATGCTCTAGCAACCATGCTTCGCCACGATCGATGGCTTGGGAAACCTCTGGATCCTCTATCTGCAATTCTATCAAGGCAGAAACGCACAAAGCTGTTACAGCGCTTCGAAACGCATGATGCGCGCCTGGCGTAGGAGCATAGATGTTGAGATCTTTGGTGTTGGTGGCGGCACCCCAGGAGCCATTTTTGTTTTGGCTTGACAACAAGAAATCCTTGCCACGGCGAATCGCTAAATCGACTTCGGATCGGCTAGGCACCTCCACTTTTAAGGGAATAGGTGAAGTTTCGGATTGCACTCGGTCTCTGGTTGGCGGTCGCGTTTCTTGGACACTTTCTTGTGCGATTCCAGCCATCGAGCTGACACACGCCAATCCCGTTAAAGTTGCGGAAAAGGCTCGCTTTATTGGATTGAACATGCGACTCGCTACTCCGTTTTGGGCTTTTCGGCCAGGATTGATTCGGAAACGCTAATTCCAGAGCGAATCTCAATACGATCTCCCTGTGTCACCCCTACCTCAACCGTCTTGCGGATCGGCTTGCCCTCGTCCGAAAGCGTATAAACATAACGAATCGTGTCGTCGAGTTCATCCGTGTAAACAACATTAACCGGCAGTGAAAGAGCGCGGGCTGCAAAATAGTCTGTGACGCGGACCGAACCGGTCATCCCCGCAACGATATTGCGGTTCACTTTCAGTAGGTCTAAACTAACCTCGAATTGGCCTTCGCCGGAAGGAATCGGCGAGATGGATTTAACAACTACATCCAGTCTTTCTTTCTTCATCGCCGTGGGAGTGATTTTGCCTGCGGAACCTACGCGGAGTTTAGTCACCTCGCTTTCAGGAACCATTCCGATCAATTGAAGACTGTCAGGATTGACAATCGTCATGAATACCTCGTTCGCCCCTATAGAGCCATATTTTCTTAATTTTGCCCGCAACTCGGCGGCACCGATCCATTTGCCCGATTGCACACGTCCATAGTAGACGACGCCTGTGCGAGGTGCCTTCACTTCACATGCCTTGAGGTCCTCTCGCAGTTGCTCTAAGGTCTTCGTTGCCTTTTGGAGTTCCTGTCTCGCTTTGGCAAAAGCAAGCGAACGCTTTTCAACTTGAAGCGGGAAGGTGAGCTGAAATCGCTCCCACGCAATTTCGGCTAAACGCTGGGCGACCTTGCGATCCCGTTGAGCGCGAGGCAAGCTCAATTCTTTCGTTTTTCGATGGATCATCTCAGTCTGCTCCAAGTTGAATTTTTGCCGTTCCAAATCGTCACGAGAACGACGCAATACGATCTCTTCTGATTCTTCCGTGAGATCGTCTGCCTTATACATCTTCTCCAGTTGCCGCAATTCTTCAGCGGTATAGTCCAGCGAATCCTTCATCGACTTTAATCGCTGTTCGTTCGACCTCTCGTTGAACTCCCTCTCGTATTCCTGGTAGTACTTGAAGTCTTCATCCGATTGTTTCTTGGCAAGTTCGGCTTGCTCCTTGTCTAGAGGAACTTGAATGTCGGCCAACTTCGCGTCTCGTTCGGCTTCATCTAGACTGAGTCGCAACCCAGCGACCGTCCGCTCCTGTGCCTCGAGCTGCTCCTTGACGCTGTCCGTGTCGAAGCGAATCAAAGTGTCCCCTTGTTTGACCGAAGCTCCATGCGATACGACATCCTCCACCTTAATGGCGGTCAAGTTTTTTAGAGTCACCGAAATCTCACTCGATTCCGATGGCGCGAACGTCGTTGCAAAGGTTACGTCCGTTTGGATGCTTCCGACGGTGACGGGAACGGATTTTGGCTTTGCCGTTGATTCGGGCTTGGCAATTGCATCAGGCTTCGGTTCTTGTCCAACAACCATTGGAACGGGCAGTGGAATTGCATTCGCAAGCAACCAAACGCATAGGGCGAATCGAGTCATGGTGACGAACCTCAATGTATTGGGAATGTAGTTGTAAGAAGTTTAATCTAATCGAGACTGCCCTGCGAGTGTTTTTTGCGCGAGGGCTCAGGGAGTCTGCTGCGTTTCGCGTTAGGGCAACACCAAGATTCCGGGATTCTTATGAATTCTGCTATAAGCTCTTGTCAAGAATCCGATTAGTGCAAAAGTGCCTGGACTACATGACCGTGGACGTCCGTCAGTCGCCGATTGGCGCCGTTGTGTTGATAGATAAGCTGTTCGTGGTCGATACCGAGCAAGTGCAAAACCGTTGCATGGAAATCGTAATTGCTAATCGGGTCGCGAACTGCCTTCCACGACCACTCGTCCGTTTCACCGATAGCAATGCCCGGTTGCACGCCAGCCCCTGCTAACCACCCGATAGAGGCTCCGCCATTGTGATCGCGGCCTTCGCTTCCCTGTGAAAACGGCATTCTTCCAAACTCGGTGTTCCACATAAGCAAGGTGTCGTCCATCAGACCTCGCGCTTGTAAATCAGCCAGCAATGCGGCAGTCGGTTGATCCGTTGCTTGCGTCATCGGTGGCAACTCTTTGATAATGCTGCCATGATTGTCCCAGTTCCCGGTGGGGCCGTTCGATCCGCTCCAGACTTGAACAACCCGTACACCCCGTTCAATCATTCGCCTTGCCAATAAACACCGCTTCCCGAAATCTTCCGTCACGGGGTTGTCTAGGCCATACTCTTTCAAAGTAGCCCGGGTCTCTTGACTCAAGTCAAACACCTCCGGAGCACTTAGCTGCATTTTGGCCGCGAGCTCATAAGCGTGAATTCGAGCCTCGAGACGCGGATCGTGGTCGCCATCACCGAGTTGCTCTCGATTCGTTTTGTCTAATAGAGCTAGTCCTTCGCTTTCAGCCTGAGGCGTAATGAATTTCGCACTCGAGGCTGCTCGCAAACCATGAAGTGGTTCGGCTTGACTCGCATGAATGGCCGTCCCTTGATGCGTTACCGGCAGAAAGCCAGAGCTGAAGTTGCCGCGTTGATTGTAGGGTAATCCTCGAACGTCTGGTAAGACGACAAACGTAGGCAGATTCTCGTTGAGGCTGCCAAGTCCGTAACTAACCCAAGCACCGAAGCACGGAAAGCCAGGAAGCAGGAAGCCCGTATTCATCAAGTAACTCGCTGGACCGTGTACGTTGGTCCGCGAAGTCATAGACAACATTACCGCAATGTCGTCGACATGTCTGGCCATGTGTGGCAAGAGATCACTAACCCATCGGTCGGACTGGCCGTGCTGTGCAAAGGAAAAAGGTGAACCTAATACATTGCCAGGCACACTGGTGGCGGCTTCGACTCGTTCACTCGTGGTTGGCTCAAACTTTTGCCCATGCTTGGCTTGCAATAACGGCTTGTAATCAAAAAGATCCATCTGACTCGCGCCGCCGTTCATGAACAGCTGAATGACCCGTTTAGCTTTCGCCGGGTGATGTAAACCGCCATTCAGGTTGCCTTTGTTAGGCGAATCGGCCAAGGCGCGATCCAATGCAAGCAACTGCCAAAGCGCGAGCGCCCCTAGTCCGCCACCGGAACATTCTAGGAACTCTCGTCTTGATCGCATCGCTCGTAACATTGGTTCAATCGATGAAAATGAATTCGTTCATGTTGTAAAGCAGTCGGCAGAAATTGGCCAAGCCATGTTTTTCACTATAAGCAACAAAAAGGTCAAGCTCGGGTAGTTTAGGGACTCGCCCCAACACAAGTTGAAAAGCCAATTCAACCTGCGATGGTGCACTCGACATTTCGGAAGAGAGACGTTTCGCAAGATGTTCCGACTGACGGAGCACTAGCGAGTCGTTCCACATTGCCAATACCTGCTGCACGGTAACACTGTTGGTTCGAGTGGGCATGATTTGATCACCGGCTGGACAGTCGAGCGCTTCCATGAACGGATCCGGCAATGTCCTAAACAAGAAGCGATAGACACTGCGACGTGAAGCCGATTGTCCCTCCAAGTTGAAATTGCCGTAGTCGATAATAGGAGTCACGTGCCGGCCCGGCTTGAGATCAAACTGGCGGTCGCTCGGACCGCCCATTCTTAAATCAATTTGCCCGGAAATCATGAGCATCGCATCTCGAACGCATTCCGCATCCAATCGCGTCCGATGCATGTGCCACAGAAATTGATTGTCGGTGTCGACGTCGCGAGCAGCGTCTTGCCGCGGCGAATGCTGTACCTCCAACCCATCAAATTGCTGAATCTCCGTGGTTGATGACTTTTGGCAATACGTATCGCTTGTGACAATCAGTCGGTGCAGCGCTTTCAACGACTGCCCTGAATCTCGAAAGCGGATCGCCAACCAATCGAGTAACTCGGGGTGCGATGGCTTCGAACCGAGCCGACCGAAATCATTCGGTGTGTCCACGATTCCGCGTCCAAAGTGTTGTAACCAAACCCGATTGACGGTCGACCGCCAAGTCAGAGGATTGTCGGTGTGGATGATCCATTCCGCAAGGGCGGCGCGTCGTTCGGATTCGCGACTGGGCTGGGTCAACAAAAAACGCCCAGGCAACGAAGCAATGCATGTCAATGACCCGGCGGTCAATTCCTCTTTGGGCTGGCGGATATCTCCACGCTCCAATCGGTGAATCGGTCGCGGCCCGCCGGATGGTTTTAAACCTCCATCTGGTTCGAAGTCCGCCGCTGCCGCGTACACAAGCGATGGCTTGGGGAGCGATGCAAGTTCGCTGTTAACTCTCTCACGCTCGCAGTGAAAGGCCAACGTCAGCCTTTGATCGTCCGTACGCAACTTGGCCTCAACCGATAGGATGGCTTCGATTTCCGTCGGCAAGGAACTAATTGAGAAAGGTGTCTTGTCTGAAGTGATAGACAATCGCGGCCGGCCGATGAGATGCCCTCCACCGTGCAGTTGCTTAAGCCGAATCGTGATCGTCGTTTCGGCTGGAAGTTCTATTGCGTTCTTGAATTCGAAGACCGCAACGTGCGACTTGCCAACCTGCGGAAAAATCCCCCAAGCCGTTGTCGCGTTACCATCGATAGCACGCGCAATACCCCAGTCCGTCTGGTTGAAATCGGATGATGCCCTCGCGATTGCAACCAAGTTGCCTGCGCCAACCTCGACTTCCATTTCGGACAGGTGCAAATTGCCGTTGTCCTGTCGGCCAGGTCCTTGCTTGGGAAGAGCTCCATCCGTCAGGACTTCTAATCGCAGGCCGGTGATCTTCGATAACGCTGAACCACCACGAATTACGTAGGTGTCGCGGTCCGGACGATCGCCACTGGATAGGAACGATCCGTCGGGTTTCGGCACTAATGTGCTACCCTCCATCGAGGACGCCGTTTGAGACGTTAAGCGGTGCCAAGCTATCGCTCGATTTGCAAGCTTCTTTTCCCATTCATTGACATCTTGCTGTCTCCTCTCGCCGAGCAATTCTGTTTTCAAAGCGTCATCCATGGTCGTTAGCCTTTGACGGCGTTGGGTCAATGTTTGGCGAGTTTGTTGCACGGATAGGTCGGCATCGTAACTGCGATTTGCTCGCTCGACACCTGCAAAGACGGCTTGAATCGCATAGTAATCCGCTTGCGGAATCGGATCGAATTTGTGATCGTGACAGCGAGCGCATTGGACGGTGAGGCTAGTAAAATTATTCATCACGTTGGTCAACATATCGTCGCGATCGAGGTAGCGACCTATCTCCCGATCCAACGTGTCTTCTCGAATGTCGCGGAGTGAACTTTCGTCCCAGGGGCCTGCCGCTAGGAATCCAAGGGCTGGAATTGCGCCAGGGTCTTTAGGAGAAAGCACATCGGCTGCCACTTGCTCACGCACAAACTGGTTATAAGGTATGTCCTGATTGAAAGCGGCAATCAAGTAGTCGCGATAGGGCCATGCGTGTTCTCGTATACGATCTTGATCATGGCCATGTGTTTCTGCAAAGTGCGCGGTGTCCATCCAGTGTCGAGCCCAGCGCTCGCCGTATCTCGGCGAAGCAAGCAATCGGTCG
>JANMLD010000295.1:0-18789 GCA_031372345.1 Pirellula sp. | reverse complement strand
TAAGCTGGTAGTCACGATCTGGGTCCAGTGTTTTCCCCCATTCAAACCGCCCGCTCGCATCGGACACGGTCATGGGTTCCGCGTGGTGACGTAACGTAACTTGATATTGCGGAACGGGCTGGCCGTCAGGATCCAATACTTGGGCGTAGATTCTCCCATCGTAGGTCCGTCGTGTGAGCGGGTTGCGATAGTTGGGTACGGTGATCTTTACACGCCCCTTCGAATCGAAATACTCTACGCGAGAAATCTGATGTTCGTGAACCCATTCTGTCCCTTCGGAGATTTTTAGTGAAAGCCAACCTTGCTGGTTGAAACGTTCGACATATTCCTTTTGTGCGACTGCATCGTCGGGTTTCGTCTCCAGTAATGGTTCGGGAGTCGGAAGAAGCTGTCGAAGTTCGCAAACACCATCGGCATTGCACAGACTTGGTTGGTCGTGTCCTGGGATTTTTTCCTGCTGCTTGACGCTGGAAAAACTGGAGTTGAAGCCCGACTGTGGCGTCATGGGTAGGACGCTCAGACTAGGGATCGGTGAGCCAGACTCTCCAACGATGGTAACTTCGATACGAGTTTCCAGAAGCAGTTGGAACTGGAGCTCTGTGGGAGCCGTTGTTGGACCGGGCAAGACGTCGTCACGCCATTGAGGGCAATAGCCCGAGGCTGAGACGCCAAGCTTGAATCGTCCGCCCGCTTTCATCACTTCAAAACGGAACGAGCCATCGCTCGTGGTGACAGTGCTCTCACGAGGAGCGTCCTGAGGATATTCAGGCCCCCATTCTATGCGGGCGTTCGATATGGGCTTGCCAGCGGCATCCGTGATCTTGCCCGTGAAGCAGCGAGGGAATGCTGCAACATGCCCGCGCTTGATTTGGCTCAGCGGCTGTCCACCGGGGAGGGATGCCCCCTCGTTTGGTGCGGCTTGAAGAAAAGCAAACACTAATAAGAAAACAGCATCGATTAAGTTCATAGTAAACGTCGACAGGGGAAATCTGTTTCAGTGTATCAGTTGTTGACTCTATACATTGTCGCGAGAGGAAACATTGTTTATACCGCGAGGCAAAGACTCCTGCCAAACCATGGCGGCTCAAGCTCGGCAGGAGCCTCGCTCTCCCTTTTTTTTCAATCGATTTGGCATTGCTCGGCTAAACGCACTTTGCGGAGCAAAAGGTGACAATCATGTAAAACGAAAAAAACGAAACTTCTCGGCGAACACCACCAAATTCACAAGCGGCTAACCAAATCCCGCAGGTTTACCCTGCGGATCGTTCGGCTTTTCGCAACACACAGAAAGGTAGTGAAAAACCGAAACTTCCGCAGGGTAAACCTGCGGATTCATTGTGCCACGCAGCTTGACTGGTAGCGTTCAGCGAGAAGTGATAAGAGAAACACTTAATTCACAGACGACAAATCCTTGACTTCGTTCCAACAAATCCTTAGGATCGAGAAATCTTCTCCCTGTTTGTGTGACTCACTACCCCATTACTAGGGGCTTAAAGGAGCTTTGTCATGCGTTCTTTCAGCAAAAGACGAGGTTTTACTCTCGTCGAACTTCTTGTCGTGATCGCGATCATCGGAATTTTGGTTGGACTTTTGCTTCCCGCAGTTCAAGCGGCCCGCGAAGCGGCGCGGCGAATGCAATGCGGAAACAATCTTAAACAAATGGGATTGGCGTTCCACAATTACGCCGACGCCAACAAGCGATTCCCACCAGGCAACATTACGGATGGGCCATGCTGCGGAACACTCAGCCACACGGTTTGGTCGGTAGCCATACTCCCATACCTCGAGCAAGCCAATTTGGATGCCCAGTACAATCAAAAGTTGCCACTGGAGGATGTAGCCAACACATTCGTCCGCACTCAAAAAATGCCCTCGTACAATTGTCCGTCCGACCCAATCGCTGGCCAGTTGTTAGTGCCTGCTTCCGGGCCAGCTAACGACTTGTCGCCGCAAAGGCAAGCCATGACAAGCTCGTACCGTGGGATGGGTGGCGTCGCTTGGGGAGGTGCGGGTGAGTACATTTATCGAAGGCAGTGGGACTCCTCCGACATCCTCGATACCCGCGCCTTGCCGACATTGAAGGGAGTCCTTCACTGGACTGGTAGGGTAAACGGTCAAGCGAACCAGTATAAGCCGGAAACGTTTGCGACCATTACCGATGGAACCAGCAACACACTGATGGTGGGTGAGTACACTACCAAAACAAGCCCCAGGCGGACCACCTTTTGGGCCTATTCGTATACTTCGTTTGCGTTGTCCTGCGCGACCCCCGAATCCAGGACTCTGATCGCAGACTATGACAAGTGTGTTTCTCAAGGGGACTCGAATCCTTGCAAACGAGCCTTCGGCTCCTTTCACACTGGACTCATCCTGTTCTTGAAGGCGGATGGTTCCGTCAATCCGGTAACGACTTCGCTGGATATGAATGTTTATCGAGCACTCTCCACGATCGCGGGCGGGGAAGTCATCTCGGAATGACCAGTTGTTCGCTTTGACCGGTGCTTCGTACAATTGAGTGGTGAGATTCGTGCCATGGTTCTTGAAAGGCCATATGAAATGCAACGCTGCGCAAACTTGATTCTGATTGCGATGCTCTTGACGATACCACTGGCAGGCTGCAATCGTGGCGTGCCAACGGCCAGTGTCGAAGGAGTCGTCACCCTCGATGGCAAGCCATTGCAAGACATTCGAGTTCTTTTCCAGCCAGATAATAAAAGTGGAGAAGCGGGTGTAACAGGATCCTTTGGATTGACCGACGCTGCAGGGAAATTCGTTTTGAAACTATCGGATTCTCAAAACGAAGGTGCCGTTGTTGACTTCCATAAAGTGACTCTTGCTGACAAGCTCAGTGAGGATCCTAAAGATTCCGACGCTGGCGGATTTGGTAAGACAACGAAATCTCGCATCCCAATGAAATACACCAATGAGCCACCCAAATTCGAAGTTAAGTCTGGGAAGGTGAATCAGGCCAATTTCGACCTGAAGTCGAAGTAGATACGAAATAAACAAGAAATTTCTGGGAGATTAGCACCTACACGTAAGTTTCTTCGTTTAACCGCGTGCCCATCGGGCCGCGAGCACTGAAAACGCGGGGCGATGCCCACGCGGTTAAACGAAATAACATCCGGATATTTCTGCCGAGGTCCTTATCTAAAAGCGGGGATGAATCCCCGCACTCCAAATTGGGTTAGCGAACAATGACGAGCCAGTCTTCGTCGCGATCGCTCGGTGGATCGCCAAGCGAGACTTCTCGCCCACCATCGACCGATTTGACCGACCCCTCCACCAACTTACCTCCAGTGCGTGGGTTGAACCAACTGACAGTGAATTTTCGTTGGGTGTCCGCCAAGTCAAGTTGAGATGAACCTCCAGTCGGCAAGTACACCAAATAGAGTTCGCCCTTTTTTGCGAAACAGTATCGGCTGTTGCTGCTCTCTGCGTTGCCGACAAGGCTGTCCGCGCTGGACATTTCCCAGAACGGTATCTTTTGGTCTCGAAAGAAGTTGACTGCGAATCGGCAGTAGTCCCACGATTGATCGCGGCTCCGAAAGTCTTGACAGACAAGGTCGTTTTGTGGGTGTTTGTAACCAAAGTAATACTCGACGCCGCCGCCCCCTGCCATGAAAGTTCCCCAAAGACAGAGCTTTCGAACATCGTGCAGATTGTACTGCTTCCCGTTCTGAACGGCGAAACCATCTTTACCTTCGTAGCCCGGGTCGGCAGGCACGCCATCCGAAGCTGGATTCTGCTCATCGTTGCACACAACCCAGGGGCGACCCGCCTTGTCCGATTCGGTGAGCCACTTAAGCGTTCGCTGATGCGCGGCGCTCCAACTATTTTGCAACGAAGCTCCAGTCAGCAACGACTTGTTGCCCAACAAAGCTGAGTAAACTTTGTCTTGCTGATTGGGGAACGTATGGATCACGATATTGTGCTTGTACGGATCCGTTTCATTCAGGTAGCGGATCATGTCGATTTGTTCATCGGACGATTGGGTGTTCTCCTCACCAATGTTCCAGTTGATTCCAAGCTCGTGACTGAATCTCGCGATCAGTTCGCGACAATAGAGTTTGCGTTCGATACCTAGCTTGCCGCCATCTAGCGACTCTGGCACATTGCCTGCCTCGAGTTTGTCGCCCCGGCGATTGTCATCGATTTCATTCTCTTGAAGTTTGAAATGCAAATGAAGACCGACGTTGGTTGCATGGCTCATGGCCATGCCCCATTGATCCAGCTTGGAGCAGTCGTAATGCAGTTTGTCTTCCCGCTGAACAAATGGCCATACGCTATCGCCATCGCCACCTGCGTTGTATGGCAAGAACGAAATCGTATTGCAACCCTCGGACGCGAGGTAGTTCATCGCCCCGATAAGCCCCTTGCCTTTGCCGTTCCTCCAAGTTGGATCGCCGGTCTTCCAATCCTGGACGTGCGGTTGCCAAGATTTGAGTGGCGCATTCTTCTTAGGTGCGACAGTGTCGTCAAAGTCTTCGTAGGCCAGCAACGCAATTCGACCGAACCACCTCAAAGCAAGCATCGTTCACCTTAAAAACGCTGGATGGGAAATAAACTTCCAACACAGATCAGTCTATGTTTGCGGATCAATCGGAACAATTGTATAATTCCTTTTGTCTAATAGGCTTTTCCTAATGATAGAGGTGAGTTCCGTGGAGATACGTGCCGAATCGATGACCGTACAGCAAATGCGGACGTTTTGCAGTGTTTATGAGCACGGTGGGTACTCCAATGCCGAGAAGCATTTAGGACTATCTGGACCCACTTTGTGGGAGCACGTCAAAACGCTCGAGATGATTTACCGACGCATCTTCTTTGAACGAACCGGTAGGAACGTTCGCCCAACGCCCGAGGGGCATGCCCTTTACCAATTGCTGACTCCGTTGCTGGCAAGCATTGAGTCGACCTTTGAAGTGATTGGGGAAGAGGCCGGCGAGGCTCCAAAGCAGGTTAGTCTGGTCACTGGCGTGCGCATGATGCTGGAGGAACTGGGATATCCGCTTAAGCAATTTCGGAGGTCGAATCCCCACGTAAAACTTAGGCTGATGACATCGGACAACCAGACGGCTCAAAATTATGTGTTGGATGGCAAAGCAGATGTCGCTTTGCTGATTGAACCACCCCCAGCCATCTTGGCCAAGGGGTTAACTTGCGAACGGCTTTATCCGATCGAGTACTTAGCCGTATTGCCACCCAAGCACAGGTTCGCCAAGAAGCCTGACTTGGGGTTGGAAGAACTTGTTACGGAACCATTGGTTCTGGGGAATCCCAATACCGTGGGGCGCCAGCAATTCGAACAAGCGGTCTTTCGACTTGGGCTGACTCAACCGTTGTCCGTGGTCGCCGAGACAGACAATAGCGCCATCACCATCGCCTGTGTCCGAGCAGGGATCGGTGTGGGTGTCATCGCAGGCCGCCGGGGTGGCAACCTCGCGCGGCATGTTACCACACGATCGTTGGCCAAAGACCTTGGGAGCGTGAACATCGTGGCTTCCTATCGAACCGGTCGTCTGCTCACCAAAGTAGTTCGCGAATTGTTGGACCTGATGAAGTTGGCAAACGTAGCACAGGCTGCCAGCCTGTGACGGCAACCGTGTCCGCAAGAATTCGGCCGAACTCGCCCTTACACATCGTTGAGCAATGCGATCAAGGCGCTGGTCACCTCCGTCGTTTTGGCACGACCGCCAAGATCGCCCGTCAGTGTCTGTCCATCGGCTAACAACTTCGCGACGGCTTGCTCGATGCGAGCAGCTGCTTTGCGTGCCACCTCATCCTCATGCGTATCGGCTAGCCAATCGAGCATCATGCTGGCCGATAGGATCATGGCCAATGGATTTGCAACGTTTTTCCCTGCCAATTGAGGCGCAGTTCCATGCGACGGTTGGAACATTGCATGCTGGTCCCCTATCTCGGCCGATGGTCCCAGACCAAGTCCGCCAACGATTCCTGCTCCCAAATCGGACAGGATGTCGCCAAACTGGTTTTCCATTACAAGAACATCGTAGGCCGACGGGTTCTGAACCATATACAGACTCATGGCATCCACGTAAGCCGCGTCGGCGATCACATCAGGATACTCCGCCGCCACGTCAAAGAACACCTTGCGAAAGAACGCAAAACTGCGAAACACATTGGCCTTGTCGACACAAGTAACCGACCTGCGTCCGTCGAGTGGTCGACCATTGCGTCGTCTCGCAAGCTTGAACGCAAAATCGGCCACGCGCCGAGTTCCTTCACGTGTAATCACGATCGTATCCGTCGCCACTTGATCGTTGAGCACGCAACCACCACCGAACGAAGCGAACAAGCCCTCGAGGTTTTCGCGAATGATAACCATATCGATACCCGTATCGGCGGTTCGAAGCGGGCTCGCAACGCCAGGGTATAGTTTTACTGGACGAACG
Organism: Pirellula sp.; assembly: GCA_031372345.1. Classification (GTDB taxonomy): domain Bacteria; phylum Planctomycetota; class Planctomycetia; order Pirellulales; family Pirellulaceae; genus JBKCUI01. The sequence continues at coordinate 12,373 of JANMLD010000295.1, read as the reverse complement.
GCGGCATAGACGTTCAGTGCTCGTCGCAGTCCCATCATCATCTCCGGTTGCACTTCGGTTCCATCCGCCTTGCGAACGTCAGGCAAACCGATCGCAGCCAACAACACCGCGTCGGCGGCTAGACAAGCATCGAGCACATCCTTTGGCAGTGTCTCCCCCGATTTGCGATACAAATTGGCGCCGGCTTCGTACGATGTAATTTGCAACTCTAAGCCCGGTGTGGTGGCCGTGATGCGATTCAGCACCTGCAACGCTGACTCGAGCACTTCCGGGCCGATGCCGTCACCTGGTAAAGCTGCTATTCGATAGGATCCCATGTTCGCTTTCGTTCGTAGGACAGGCTGCCAGCCTGTCTGTGTGTGATTTTTCAATACAAGGATTCTTCAATTTGTGGTTTTCAAAGTTGCAGGCTGGCAGCCTGCCCTACGTTATGTCGGAAAGCGTCGCCTGAGTTCGTCGCATTGGACTTGATCCAGGAAACGCGTCTGTTTGTCAAGCAGTAACAAATGCAATCGAGCCGTTTCTTCTAGTTCTTCAACCGCATACACTGCCGAATCCAAGTCCCCAGCCGAGACGACAGGACCATGATTCGCAAGCAACATGGCACGCGATGTAAGGGCCACCCGCTCCACTTCGCCAGCCAACGCTTGGTCGCCCGGCGGGAAGTACCCGATCAGCGGCAGCCGCCCAACTCGCATCACATAATAAGCAGTGATCGGCGGCAGCACGTCATTCGAATCCACATTCGCCAAACAGGATACAGCCACCGAGTACGTCGAATGCAAATGGACGATGGCTTGATCGTTGGGCCGTGACCGATACATGGCCAAGTGTAGAAAGGTCTCCTTCGACGGTTTATCGCCCGAATGCAGATTCCCTTGCCAATCGATTTTCGAAATCCGATCCGGCGACAACCTTCCTAGACAGGAATTCGTTGGAGTGACGAGGATTCCGTCCTCTACGCGCACGCTGATGTTGCCGGAGCTGCCACTAGTTAAGCCCCGTTCGTAGATCGAACGACCGTGCATCGCCATCTGTTCGCGAAGTTCCTGTTCGTTCATGCCAGCATCTCTATTGCTTTATGGAAGAAATCTGGAGCGCCGAAGTTTCCGGACTTGAGCGCGAATGCCATCCTTCGCTCGTCGATGGACTCGGTCCAAGGGACCCCGGTTGAAATGCGAGGGCCGATACGAAGCGTCTCAACCCCCAATCTTGAAACGACCGCACCGGAGGTCTCACCACCCGCGATAATCCATTTGCGTACACCACATTGAACCGCTAGGCGTGAAGCGATTTCGGCAAATGTCGACTCGACGGCTGTGGCCGCGACCTCTCTTCCCAATTCCGATTGCACGCTGGCTAATTCCGTGGCAATCGCAGTCGAATAGATGAGCACTGGCATATCGGGCGTTTGATGGCTTGCCCAAGCGAGTGCACTCTCGACTACCGAATCGCGACTGGCGACGCATTGACGCACGTCGAGCGGGAACGTTGGGCAACGCGATTGCATGAATGCCACTTGTTCCTGAGTCGCTTTCGAACAACTCCCCGACAAGATCGCAGTCCGGCCTCGGGCCTCAGGCAAGCGAGGAATTGAACGCTCTTTCGGCAACAAACCAATCGTTCGGTAGACGTCCGGTAGTTCGAGTGCAAGCCCCGAACTGCCTGTCACCAATGGCATATAAGCGCACGCCAGCGCGATCGTGCGCATATGCTCGACAGAGAGCGCGTCGACAATGACGAACCGTTTGTCCGCAAGTTGCAGGATTTTCAACAATTCTTGTAAAGGCTTTTCCCCTTGATGGACTTGCTCATAGGGAACCGACCAGACCTTGAGTCGCGTCTGTTTGGAAAGGACTCGCACCAAGTTCGGATCCTTCATGGGAGTGAGCGGGTGATTCTCCATGCCCGATTCGTTAAGCAATTTGTCCCCTACAAACAGATGCCCGCGATAGACAGTCCTGCCATTTTCTGGAAAGGCTGGACAGAAAATCGATTGAGGTGCTTTCAATGAGTCCAGAAGTGCTTCGGTCACTGGTCCAATGTTTCCCTCGTCGGTCGAATCAAACGTTGAGCAGTACTTGAAGTAGAATCGTCGCGCCCCCATGGCCTGCAACGACTTGAGCGCCAAGAGCGATTGGCCAACGGCATCATCACGGCGTGCGGATCGCGTCTTCAACGCGATAACGACCGCGTCCGCACCAGCAATCACATCGAACGAATTGGGTACCCCCAGGCACTGAACGACGTTCATACCCGCTTCCACCAAATTGCTCGCCAAGTCGGTAGCCCCAGTAAAATCGTCCGCGATGCAACCAAGCAATGGACTCGTCATGGGTTCCCCTCAATGGCAATGGCACGTACAGGGCTTCCATCCCCATCCACGATGCGCATCGGCAGAGCAATGAATTCCACCGTCGATTGCTTCAGCAAATGGAGATTCGTCAACGCTTCGACAATCGCCACGCCACCACGTAGCAGAATATGGTGGACGTCGGTAACCTCGCGGACGTTGTTCACATCGGCCACCGAAAGCTGTTCGATTCCGAGCAATGCGACTCGTTGTTCGACGAGCCAATGGGCCAGTTCCATGGAAATGCGAGGGAGAGCATTGCGATACTCGGGCGTGCCGTATCGCATAGACCAATCGGTTCTCAGCAACAGTCGATCGTTGGGCTCGACAACTAGGTTGGCCTGTGCCAGACCAGCCTTTAGCCGCTCGATGGTAATCAACTCGCTTGGTTCCACCGGCGTCAAGTCAATCATCTTGGCAGGACCGCAACAAGCGTCCAGCGATTGTTGATCGATCGACGCCGCATGTGTTTCCGGCAGGAAGTGCTTCGGAGCGTCCATATGAGTGCCGCAATGGGAATAGAGAGAGAGAGTCGTGGTGTTCCAGCCTTTGCCTTCGATGGTAGAAAACGGGGTGATCTGAACGCCCGGCATGCTGTTGCATATCGGCAACGATAGATCCACAATCCGTCGCCCCCCGTAGTGCAGGCTGCCAGCCTGCGCACCGTAGGGCAGGCTGCCAGCCTGCTTTGTTTTCTCCAGCGACAGGCTGGCAGCCTGTCCTACGATACCGCAACCAACAGGTCGATTCTGAGCAGCTGATTCGTAAACCGCCTCCTGCACCGCCAGCGTTTTCAAGTATTCTACCCCAGCCGTCTCAAACGACGTGCCACTGCACAGTCCATCCACAAAGTGCCGCAGTGCGAAGTATACACAATCACCGCCGAAGCCCCGTCGCTCGTGCGAGTAAGTGTGCTCGACCTCCTTTTCGCCAAGGGGCTGGCGCGTCAGCCTGCCGTCTGAATACAATCGAATACAACCCCCGGACCCTTCGACCAGAAAGTCGCCGAACGTGTAGCGAGGATCGTGGCTGTTGCTCTCGTTGTATCGGTTTGCGTCCCAAATGCCTGTCGCGCCACTGGCGAATCGAAACATTAACAATCCCGAGTCTTCACCGCAAATGACTGGATTCAGCCGTTTGAGAATCGCATACGTTTCCTCGATCTCACCTGCCAGAAAGCGAAACGTATCGATGAAATGCACGCCGGTTTCAAAAACCAGCAGTTTGGGCATCTGACGAAAGTAGGGTTGGCGCCCCAGATAAGCATCCTTGCCCCAGCCATCACCGAGCCGCGAGCGAAACGTCAGTTGATGCAGTTGGTCCCCAACCGCACCCGCATCGATCAGCCGTCGAATCTCGCGATGCCAAGGTTGAAAGCGAAAATTATCATGGACCATCAATGGGACGCGATGTTGATTGGCCAACTCAACGATCTGTCGCGACTGGTCAATATCCGGAGCCAAGGCTTTTTGACATAGGATGGCGATCCCACGTTGGCCCGCTTCAGCACAGATTGCGGCATGGGATGCTGGAGGCGTAATGATATCGACGAAGTCCGGCTGTTCGCCTTCGAACATTTCACGATAGTCGGTGTAGGATTTGTCTGTTCTATATCGCTCGCTAGCCTGGGACGCTTTCGCCAAATCTAGATCGCAGATGGCTGTGATCTTTACTTCGGGAATGCGTAGCCAAGCGTCGAAGTGAAACTGGCTGAAGTAGCCTGCTCCCACGCAGACTCCTTTGAGCGGCCTGGCTTTGTAGTTCTTCATGGTCATGACGGCTCAATTCTCCTTTCCGAATCTGCAGCCAACCAACAAAAGATCGCAAGAATGCTGAGGCAAGCCGCCGTGTAGAAAAATGCGGCGTTGCCTTTCGACGATTTGTCCATGTAAGCGAATGCAAGGGCCGTGATGGCGGAACCGAGATTACCTGCCATATTCATCGTGCCGCTCACCGCACCGGCGTTTCGCCCACCGATGTCAATGCAGAACGACCAGGATGGACTCAGTGTCATGTCCGCCCCAAAGATCGCAATGGAAAGCCAAAACACAGAGCCGACCACCGAAGCTTGATTCAGGCTCATGACCATTCCCAAAGCAGCCAGCGAGAAGCCAACAATAGCTGGAATCTTTCGCGACCAACCGCTCCAACCCTGGCGATATAGGGAGTCGACCAAGGCCCCGGAGACGATGTTCCCGAGCGCCCCGGCAAGCAGCGGAAGCATCGCGGCAAAACCAGCGCCCACGGCGTCTAATTTGTAGGTCGCCTTCACGTAAGGATAGAGCCAACTCAAACTAAAAAAGAAAGTGAAGTTGCTCGCAAAGTACTGGGCCATCATCAACCACAGTTCCCGCGACTTCAACATCTGGGCTACCGTCACTGGTTTTGTCGGCTGCTCTTGGTTCGTCGCAGTTGCGTTGGGTGATTCCTTTTGCCGTTTCGCAAGAATGTATTCGCGTTCTGCATCGGAAATGCTTTTGTGTTCGGTTGGATCGTTGCGGAACCAGCACCACCAGAAAGTGGACCATCCGAATCCAACGATCATCAGGACGGCAAAAGTTAGTTTCCAGCCCAGCCCAAAGATCAAAGCGGAAATCAAGGGCATAGCGAAGGCAGCGCCGATGCGTGAACCCGAAAAATTGATCCCTTTGACAAGCCCACGTTCTTGAACCGGAATCCAAGCGTAGACGACTTTGGCGATACCGGGAAACGCGCCCGCTTCGCCCGCACCAAAGAGAAAGCGAATGATCAGCAAACTAGAAAAACTCCAAGCGATGGCTGTCATCCCAGTGAAGATCGACCAAGCTGTCACGACGAAGGTCAATACGCCTCGGCTACCTAACCGATCGGCCAGCATGCCACCGGGCGTTTGGAACAGCGCATAGCCGAACGCAAATGAAGCCAACACCCAAGCCCACTGAATGTCGCTCAGGGCCAGATCCTTGACCACCTCATCTTTGGCCAAGGCGATGCACGTTCGATCGACATACAGCAGCACGGATAGGCAGAAAGTGCCCACCACGAGCCAGTAGCGAATCGGCTGGTTTTTCATTGGCGATGGCCTGACTGGGGAATCGTTCGTAGCTACGTCTCTCCGAGACGTAGGAATCTGCCTCCTTGAGAGACGTAGAAATCCGTCTCGAAGACACGCAAATGTAAACCATCTAAGCGTTTGCTACCATTAAACAGATAATGATAATCATTAGGGTTTTACGAATGACCGTAGGTCCGCCTATTATCGCCCCACTGGCATGAAGCCAGTGGAAAAGAAACACAGGAAAAAATGCTTAATAGCGTAGTATTTCCCTCTCGGGGAGGGTGACTGAACCGGACCTGAGCGAGGGCCTCGCTCAGCCACAAAAAACATTGCCAAACGAAAAAAGCCAACTAACGTTGCTTTGTTTTGCTTTATCGCTAAATTAATGGTGGCTGTCTCTTCACTAGAATCGCTTCGATTGACTCGTCCGTTCTCTCTTTTCGTTCGGAGATATCATGGCAAACAAGTCCAATTTCCTGCATCGCAAACTGGGTTTTACGCTGGTGGAATTGTTGGTGGTGATTGCAATTATTGGAATCCTGGTTGGCTTGCTGCTCCCCGCAGTTCAAGCGGCGCGTGAAGCCGCTCGGCGCATGCAATGCGGCAACAACCTCAAACAGCATGGCCTAGCGTTGCTGAATTACGAATCCGCGCATCGTCGGTTTCCCATCGGGTTTCTGGATACAACCGTTGGCAACGGAGCGAACTTGGATGGGGGTTGGTCTTGGATGACGGCTGTCCTTCCCTTTCTCGAGCAAAGTAGTCTCTACAACACCCTGGACACAAAACGACATCCGTACGGAACTGCCTCCACACCCGCAAATATCGCTGCGTGCGCGGTTGTCTTGACTTCATTCCGATGCCCATCGGACATTTCGCCACTGACCGACGTCAGTAACTCCGGCAACGCGAATGGCACGAAGGCAATTGCGGTCACAAGTTATGCTGGCGTCTTAGGCTCGTTTGATGGGCAGTGGTGTCAAACATCTGGCACCACGAACGTAGTGGGAGTCAGAAACCACGGATTGCTGGTCGTGAACTCCTCCAGAAAAATCAGCGAAGTAACAGACGGAACATCGAATGTCCTCGCCGTGGGCGAGGTTTCATGGCGGCCTGTCAATGCAGATGGAGATGGCTCAGATCGGCAGTATGTTTTGGGCAATATCACCACCGGAGGCGGTCCGCTTTGCACCAATTCTGGTGCGAACAACAATGGTCCCCATTTGCATTTGCGAGCAACGCGTCACAAGCTAAACGGCCCCTACATCAGTGGAGCGAAACACAAGGCCTTTCACAGTTACCACACAGGGGGTGGCCAATTTGTTTTCGTCGATGGATCCGTTCACTTTATCACCAACTCCATTCACCATACCGATACCGACTTTACTGCCCCTGGGATCACCGCTAGCGGACCCTTTGGCACTTACCAGCAAATCGGATCGATCGATGATGGAGCCGTCATATCGCTTGATCTGTAGCTCATTGATAGCATTTCCATTAAGTCGATCGCTCAAGACTTTCATTTTGGATTCATTGGGGTTTGCATGAAACCAGTCATTTCTCGTTGGTTGATTTCCATTGCCTGTATCCTGTTTGTTTCAGGCTGCGGTCCGAGTGGCCCGAAGCTTGGGTCTGTCACAGGGACTGTGACGCTGGACGGAAAGCCGGTCCAGGGCGCACTTGTGACCTTCATTTCGAGAGCCGAAAATGGCTCAAGCTCGTTTGGCAAGACGGATGCCAGTGGCAAATACCAACTTGAGTTTTCGACGGAACGATTCGGTGCCATGTTAGGTGCGCATGACGTTGAGATCGTGACCAAACGAGTCAACAAGTCGGAGGAACCAGACACAGGGGCTGTTGTTCAGAAGGAGTTCATTGCCATTCCAAAACATTATGCGCGCGGAGCATTGACGGCGGAAGTCAAGGCAGGCAGCAACATCTGCAACTTTCCACTGACGACGCATCCAAAGTAGACGAGCGAGGCCCTTCGCTCGTTTTGTAGACGAGCGAGGCCCTTCGCTCGTTGGATTCCACTCCTGAGCGAGGGCCACGCTCAGCCACAATAGACAACCATATCACGATGCTCCGCGGCCACACACAGCCAGGAACCCGCCGCTTCTCAGATGCGGTAGCCATCTCCCTTTGAGCACGTCGCTCGATTGTCGATTCAATCGAACCAAGCGTTCCACGACCAAGCCGCTGGCTTTCAAGTCCGTACGCAACTCGCGCTCGGAGTAGATGTGCAAAAACATCGAGGGTAGACCCCGATACGCATAGACACTATCTCCAAGCTCCCACGTTGGATCACGCTTGGTTCGCATCCAATCCAGCACGGTCTTGCGCACTCCACCCGGATCGCGTAGCCATGAGCCACGATTGTGGACATGAACAAAGAACTTCCCCTGTGCGTTGAGAATGCGATTCGCATGCTTCATAAACGAGCGTCGATTCTCTCGACCCTGTACCATCCCCAACGAACTGTACATACACAACGCTGCGTCCGCAAAGCCGTCCGCCAAACATTCTAAATGGGCCATGTTGGACCGAATCGCAGCCGCTTCCTGCAATGCTAAAGAATTGGCCTTGGCTTTGAACTCACGCAGCATATCCAAACTCAAATCAACCCCGATCACCCGCCAGCCGCGTTCGGCCAAGGGGATCAGATTGCGACCCGTCCCGCATCCGAAATCGACCGCGATGCGGCTAGTCCCGTCCAGCCTAGTGGATGTTGACCCCAGATGTTCGGCGATCAACTTCCGATCCAATTCCAGCAAAGGGTGGCCCGCATGAAATCGGTCGTAATCGGTTGCAATCGCAGGCTCGGTGACGTAATCCCACGTCCCCCGCGAGACTCCAGGTGGGAGTTGCCAAGAAGCTCGCGATTGATCGTTTGTTCGCATGAGTAAAAAGGTGTCAGGAGTCATTGTTTGCGATCGAAGCGTTGATTCCAGGTCAAGCTGACGGGCCGTTAACTCGACCCAAGTTTCGTTTCCATCAATCAGATGAAACCCTTTCGGGACCTAAGCCTTCCGTTCGGGCTCGTCCCGACGGCGGCAACAATTGGCAGTTACAGGCGTTAGCATTCCTGCCTTGGAGCTTTTTCTTTCCAGCCAAGAAGCCTATAATGGTCGTCTCTCGAGCTAGTGTCTTGTCGCGATCAAAATGAGATTTCCAAAACGTGCCTAGTCCCACCGCTTTGCTAGCTCAACCTGAGTCCACGACCAGAAATACCATAACGCCAGCCCTTGAAGTCGTCAATCTTTGGAAGAAGTACGGTAACAACCAAGCGTTAAGCGGCACTTCGTTTTCGGTCGCGCCAGGGGAAAGACTCGCTCTATTGGGACCCAATGGAGCAGGAAAGACAACCCTTATCCGTTCCATGTGCGGTCGGGTCAAGCCAGATGAAGGGCAAGTGCGATTGTTCGGACGTTCCATTCGGGAGCCGGATGTCCTTCAGCATTTGGGGGTCATTCCCCAAGACTTAGCTATCTATTTCGACTTAACGGCCAAGCAGAATCTGGAGTGCTTTGGACAACTCCATGGCCTGCGATCGCGCCGATTGCGAGAACGTGTCTCATGGGCTCTGAAGTGGATCGGTCTTGAGGATCGGGCAAACGAGCTGACTAGCCGATTCTCAGGTGGCATGAAACGTCGTGTTAACATCGCGTGCGGAGTATTGCATCGCCCGAATGTGTTGCTGTTGGATGAGCCCACCGTTGGCGTGGACCCTCAGAGTCGGCAACGCATTTTTGACATGCTTGATGAACTCAATCAGGAAGGGACAAGCATTGTCCTTACCACACACCATCTCGATGAAGCCGAAACGCGAAGCGATCGGATCGTGATCATCGATCACGGAAAGGTGGTAGCCGACGGCACGATTGAGGAGTTGATTGCCTCGACCATAGGCACGCGTCGCGAAGTTGCGATCGAGACGCAGGGTATTCTCGTTGCGGCCCCACCGGGCATGGAATGGAACGCAGCCCGCAATCGATTCGTCTGCTTCGTTGACAATGTGGTGGAGGAGTTGCCCCTCATCCTCGAGCGCATTCAACGCGTTGGTGGTTCCATCAGCGATCTCGAGGTGCACCAGCCGAATTTGCACCATGTCTTCTTGCATCTGACAGGCAAGGAACTTCGCGAATGAATTTCAGTACCCGCCATGCAAAGGATTGCGCATCGTGATTTGGACAGTGATTCAAACCAGTTGGCGTCGCCTTAGGAACAACCGATCCGAATTGCTGCTTACCTTCATCGTGCCGATGGTTTTCTTCAGCATCTTCGCTCTTATTTTCGGTTCGCGCGACTCCTCGTCGTCGACTCCGAAAATCAAGGTGGCCATTAGCAATGAATGGCCAACGGAACTTTCCAACCGGGCCGTCGCACTGTTGCAGGAACAAAAGTCGTTGCGATTAACCGATCGCTCAACGAAGTCGGATGGCCATGCGACCGGTTCGAACTCGGTGAATCGAGATGTGGCGGAAGACTTGGTGCGGCGTGGCATGGTCTCTGCCGCCGTTATATTCTCCAAACCCAACCTGAATAATCCAGCTGGCGACACAGCGGGAATCGAGGTCCTCGCCGACTCGTTCGACCAAGTGGCTTCGCAGGTCTTGACGGCCGTCGTCCAAAAGGCCGTGATGACCGCCAATGCCGAAATCGCAAAGAGTAGCCAATCGCTTCGCGATCGTCACGATGGCAACCACACTCCCGCCTCGCAGCCTGGAGACAACGGCGTTTCCGGTGTATCCGGCGTTTCCGCGGCGAGCTACGCCACCAACACTTCACCGCCCCTGAGTTTGCCCCAGCCTCCGACTATTGCGACGGTCGACATCATGGGTGGCAAGAAAACCAATCCAGTCATCGCCATGTATGCCGCCGGAATCGCTGTCATGTTCTTGCTCTTTAGCGCGACAACCGCCAGCGGCTCATTGTTGGAAGAACGCGAGAATTCGACGCTGGACCGCTTGCTGTGCAGCCGACTCACCATGGACCAACTTTTGCTCGGCAAGTGGGCGTTTTTAACCATCATCGGATCCATTCAAATGACCCTGATGTTCCTTTGGGGAGCCGTCGTCTTTGGAATCGATTTGCAACATCACATCGAAGGCTTCGTGGCCATGACGCTCGTCACCGCCGGTGCATCGTCCAGCTTTGCACTTATGTTGGCCGCACTTTGCAAGTCGCGAATGCAATTGGGCTGGGTTTCCACCATTGTGATTCTAACCATGAGCGCCCTGGGGGGCAGCATGGTACCTCGTTACCTGATGAGTGAATCGATTCAAAAGGCAGGCCTATGGACGTTCAATGCGTGGGCGCTCGACGGATACAACAAGATTTTTTGGCGAGAACTGCCGCTTCGAGATGTTGGCCTGGAGCTGGCAGTCCTCACTGCGAGCGGGTTTGTTTTCATTGTGGCTGCTCGTGTTTTTGCGATCCGTTGGGAACGCACATGAGTGATGCGAAGCCATTGGAGCAAATGGATCTGAACGCGGACACAATCGAAACCATGCAGCAGAATGAAGTGCTGCGCCGGCACTTTTTCCGATTGCAAAGCCAACGACAACGCATCGACCGACTGCCCAACGGGAGTCGCAAGGACGCTGATTTGCAGCGTTGGAATTCGGCGGTTCTCCAAGCCCGAGAGCAGTTCGCCGCGAGAAAGGCTTCTAGGTACACGCTTCAGTACGACGCAGACTTGCCGATTACGGCCTACCGCGACAAGATCATCGATCTGTTGATCCATCGGCAGGTGCTCGTTCTTTGCGGTGAGACAGGCTCTGGCAAAAGCACGCAATTGCCCAAATTTTGTCTGGAAGCAGGCTTAGGCCAATTCGGTTGGATCGGGCATACCCAGCCGCGACGAATTGCGGCTCGTTCGATCTCCCATCGCTTGGCCGAAGAGCTGGAGACCAAGAGTGGTGGTGTCGTCGGATTCAAAGTGCGATTCAACGACCAAACACAACCCACCAGCCTTATCAAGTTGATGACCGACGGCGTTCTGCTGGCTGAAATTCAACGCGATCGGTTCTTGGACGCCTACGATTGCATCATCCTCGACGAGGCCCACGAACGATCGCTCAATATCGATCTGCTCATGGCCTACTTGCAGCGCTTGCTTCCAACTCGGCCCGACTTGCGAGTGGTCATTACGAGTGCGACGATCGATGCCGAGCAATATGCCAGTCACTTTACCGATGCGATTGGGGCCGCACCGATTGTCTTGGTTGAGGGCCGAAGCTTTCCTGTCGACATTCGTTATCGTGGGGCGATGAGTGCTCGCGAGGGTCAGAGTAACCCCGACTACGATTTCGATTCCATGACGCAACGATTTTGCGATGCCATCGACGAACTATTGGGCGAAGGTCGCGGCGACATCTTGGCTTTTTTTGCTACCGAACGCGATATCCGCGATGCGGCCAAACAACTACGTGGGCACTTGACCCAACGCGGACAACACAACGCCATCGAAGTCCTGCCGCTCTATGCGCGGCTTACCGAAGCCGAACAGCAACGGGTCTTTCAACCGCATCGCAACCAACGCATCATCCTTTCAACCAACGTGGCTGAAAGTTCGCTCACCGTTCCAGGCATTCGATACGTCATTGATACGGGTACTGCTCGTATTTCCCGTTTTGCTGCCAAGAGCAAAGTGCAACGTCTCCCGATTGAGCCGATCTCCCAAGCGTCTGCCAACCAACGCTCAGGTCGTTGCGGCCGACTTGGGCCGGGCATCGCCATCCGTCTTTACGACGAGTCCGATTACCTTTCCAGATCCGCATTTGCAACCCCAGAAATTCGCCGTAGCGACTTGGCTTCGACCATTGTTCACATCAAATCGCTGGGTATCGATGACATTGAATCCCTGCCTTGGCTAGATCCGCCCAGACCCGAGTCGGTTCGCGAGGGGATGAATGTATTGCGGGAACTCAGTGCCGTCGACGAAGCGGGGCACCTTACCGAAATTGGTCGCAAGATCGCTC